>JBIIFW010000105.1:0-7776 GCA_044236985.1 Bradymonadia bacterium
GGGCTGCAGGCTCCGTGCGGCCATCAGAAGCCTGCGAGCGCGCCGGCCCCGAGCGAGAGGGCGAGCAGGAAGCAGACAACGGCCAGCAGACGGGCCGTCTCGCCGAGCGAGGGGTTGAGCGCCGCGCCGTCGCGGGCCATGAAGTTGCGGTAGGCGGAACGGGCGACCGGCAGCGCAAGGAGCGCGCCGAGCGGCGCGGGCGACCGCAGGAGCGCAGCAAGCGCGATGATTCCGACGAAGCCAGCGACGAGGAGCGCGAGATACCAGCGGCGGGTGGCCTTCTCGCCCCAGCGGACGGCGAGCGTGTTCTTTCCCACCTTGGCGTCGGTGTGGCGGTCGCGCAGGTTGTTCACCACGATGATCGCGGTGGTGAAGACGCCTGCGATGTGGCCTGCCACGAAGGCCGCCGGGCCGACCGCGCCCGTGTGGAGGAAGTAGGTTCCGCCCACCGCCACGAGGCCGAAGAAGAGGTAGACGAAGAGGTCGCCGAGCCCGTTGTAACCGAGCGGATAGGGGCCGCCGGTGTAGGCGATGCCGCTCACGATGGAGAGCGCGCCGAGCACGAGCAGCGGCCAACCGCCGATGGAGACCGCATAGAGGCCGGGGATGGCCGAGAGCGCAAAGACGAGGAGCATCACGTTGCGCACGGTGTGCGGCGGGATGAGCCCCGACTGCGTCACGCGGATGGGGCCGACGCGCTCCTCGGTGTCGGCTCCTTTGACGAAGTCGAAGTAGTCATTGGCGAGGTTGGTTCCGATCTGCAGCAGCAGCGAGATGGCGAGCGTGGCCGCAAGCACATCACCGCGGAAGTGGCCCATGTAGGCCGCGAGCGCGGAGGCGAGGACGACCGGCGCGACCGCTGCGGGGAGAGTGCGGGGACGCGTTGCGAGGAGCCAGTGCTGCAGCGACAAAGGGCCTCGTCAGGGAAGGCGGGGGAACTTGGCGAAGTCGGGCTTGCGGCGCTCGAGGAAGGCGTTCTTCCCCTCCTTGCCCTCTTCGGTCATGTAGTAGAGCAGCGTGGCGTTGCCCGCGAGCTCTTGGATGCCGGCCTGGCCGTCGAGTTCCGCGTTGAAGCTGCTCTTCAGGCAGCGGAGCGCGATGGGGCTGAGCGCCAGCATCTCGCGGCACCACTTCACGGTCTCGGCCTCGAGCTCGGCGAGCGGTACGACCGTGTTGACGAGCCCCATCTCGAGCGCCTCGCGCGCCGAATACTGGCGGCAGAGGTACCAGATCTCGCGCGCCTTCTTCTGGCCCACAACGCGGGCGAGGAAGGAGGCGCCGAAGCCGCCGTCGAAGGAGCCGACGCGGGGGCCGGTCTGGCCGAAGATGGCGTTCTCCGAGGCGATGGAGAGGTCGCAGATGACGTGCAGCACGTGGCCGCCGCCAATGGCGAAGCCGTTGACCATCGCGACGACCGGCTTGGGCATGGAGCGGATGAAGCGCTGCAGCGGGAGCACGTTGAGGCGGGGGACGCCGTCCTCGCCAACATAGCCGGCATGGCCGCGAACGCGCTGGTCGCCGCCGGAGCAGAAGGCCATGTCGCCGGCGCCCGTGAGGATGACCACGCCGACCTCGGGGTCTTCGTTGGCCTTGGCGAAGGCCTCGGTGAGCTCAAAGACCGTCTTGGGGCGGAAGGCGTTACGCACCTCGGGACGGTTGATGGTGATCTTGGCGATGCCCTCTGCCTTGTGGAAGAGGATGTCGGTGTAGCTGCCGGCGGAGACCCAGTTGATGCTCATGCGTTCTGACTCGTGCGATGGGTGGTTGGAAGGTGTCGCAGTAGGAATTCGGACAGCACGGCTGCGGTCGCGGCCGGCTGCTCGAGATGAGGCGCGTGGCCGGCGGCCGCGATGATGTGAAGTTCGGCGTTCGGCAGCAGCCGGAGGAGCTCCCGATTCTGCGCCAGATACTTCGCGTCCTGCTCGCCGACCACAAGGCAGACGGGGCAGTGGAGCGCGGCGAGTCGCGACCAGTCGGAGGGCATCGTCGCGGGGCCGTAGGTGGTTAGCGAGGCGGCCCAGGCAGCGGCGAGTTCGGGGGCGCGACGGGCGCGACGGCGGGCCTGCCACCAGCGTGGCGCGGCCTGCTGCGAGGCGATAATGGGGAGCTGCTGCCACTCCGCCGCGAAGGCCTCGGTGCCAAGCGTGCGGATACGTTCGGCGAGCGCGGCATCGGCCGTGGCGCGGGCAGCGCGAGGCTCCATCTCTTCCGTGAAGGCGTCGTCCAGCGCAGGCGCTGCGCCGATGAGGAGCAGCGCTGCGGGCCTGTGTGCGAAGGCGGCGTGGAGCGCGAGGCGACCGCCCATGGAGTAGCCGAGCAGCACCGCATCGCCCTGCCCTGCGGCGAGCCTAGAGCCGACGGTGGAGACGAGGTCGGCGAGCGGCGGCACGGAGGCGCCGTTTGCGCAGGAGGCGGGCTCCACCCCAGCCGCGGCGAGCGGGCCCGTGGCAGCGGCAAAGAGCGGACCGAAGTCCTCCGCATCGCCGGCAAAACCATGGAGCGTGACGAGCTGGTAGGCGCCCGGATGGGCGGCGGGACGGCAGCCCGACAGTGGCTGGTGCGCACGGGCTGCGAGCGCATCGGTGAGGCGGGGCCAGAGGGCAGCGTAGGCGGCCCGGTTGGCCTCTGCCGACACCACCAGCTCGATGAGCGCGGAGGGACTACCTACCTGCTCAGCAGCCATCGCTGCGGCGAGTTCGGCAGCGCTCGTGACGCGGCGGTATTCGAGCCGCGACTGTGCGGCGAGATGGGCGAATTCGAGGCCGTGGGGCGTGGCAAAGTGGTCGCGGTAGGCCTGCCCGAAACGGCTCGACGGCAGGAAGCCGAAGATGCCGCCGCCATCGTTGTTCACCACAACCACGGTGAGCTTCGCGGTGCTGTTGGCGAGCGCGATGATACCGCCCGCGTCGTGAAGCGTTGCCACGTCGCCGAGCAGCGCAACGACGCGTTGGCCGGGGAGCGCGAGGGCGAGGCCGTGCGCCGTCGAGACGGTGCCGTCGATGCCGTTGAGGCCCCGGTTGCAGGTTATGCGGAGCCCCGCCGGCGTGCGAGGCGCGCAGAGGTCTAGATCCCGGATGGGCATGCTGCTCGCAACATGGAGCAGGTGGTCTCCGCCGAGCGCGCCGAGCAGTGCCCGGAGGGCAGCGGGCTCGGCGGGCAGAACCCCCGACGACTCCGCTGCATCGAGCGCAGCCGCGAGGGCATCGCTGTCGCCGCGGAGGCGGTCGCGGAGCTCGCTGCGGTAGGCGCGAAGCGGGGGTGCGAGCTGCGGGCGCAGGAGGAGCGCGTCGCGCAGCTCGGAAGGGGTCGCCGCGAGCGGAACAGAAGCCGTGGCGAAGGGGTGGTGCCAGCGGTGACGGCCAAGCGTGAGATGAGTTGTGCGGCTGGTGCCAATCCAGGTGCGGAGCGCCTTGGAGGTGGGCTCTTCGCCAAGCCGGAGCACCAGGTCGGGGCGGAACTCGTCCCACCAGTCGGAGCGCAGCGCGGCCTCGTAGCAGCCGATGACGCCGGGGTAGTCGCGGAGCCCCGAGGCGCCCTCCGCAAAGAGGGGCGCAGCGAGCCGCTCGCTGAGTTCGAGAAGCGCCTCTGCCTCACCGGGCGCGAGCTCGCCGGGGCCCGCGACGATGGCCACCGAACGCGCCTGTTCGAGCAGCGCGCAGGCGGCGGCGAGCGACGCAGGCGCGAGGGTTGCACGTGCCGCAAAGAGCGGGAGCGCGGGCGGGAGTTGGAGCGGCAGCGAGGCCTCGAGCGCGGCAAGGCCGCCGTCGGGGTAGAGCGGCTCGCGGAAGGGCAGGTTGAGGTGCACAGGGCCGGGCTTCGGACCGAGCGCCGCAGCGAGAGCCTGCCGGGCCAGCAGCAAGGCCTCAACTGTCAGGTCGGGGCCACCGTCGGCCGGCGTGAGCGCCTCGCCGGACCAGCGGACAAAGGGGGCGAAGATGCCGGTCTGCGGCATGGTCTGCGAGGCTCCGCGGTCGCGGAGTTCGGGCGGTCGATCGGCGCTCAGGAGCAGGAGCGGTAGTCCACTCGCATCGGCCTCGGTCACAGCGGGCAACCAGTTGGCGACGGCGCTGCCCGAGGTGCAGACGAGCGCCATGGGCTGGCCGTTTGCCTTGGCGGCGCCGAGTGCAGCGAAGGCGGCTACCCGCTCATCGTGGAAGGTGTGGACCTGCAGCCCCAGACCGGCCGTGCCGAGCGCGAGCGGTGCGGAGCGGGAGCCGGGCGAGAGGAAGAGGTGAACGACGCCGAGCCGACGGAGCTCACCGAGCAGTGCAGCTGCAAAGCGGATGGAGGGTGGAAGCAGCTGCATCAGCGAGCCTCCGTGAGGCCGAGCGCACCGCGCATCGCTGCCAGCTTGGATTCGGTCTCGGCGAGCTCCGCGGCCACCTCGGAGGCCGCGACGACGCCCACGCCGGCGAAGAGGCGGGCGCTGTTGCCGCGCAGCAGCGCACAGCGGAGCGCGACGACGAGCTCGAGATCGCCCGAACCAGCGAGCCAACCGACAGCGCCCGCATACCAGCCCCGTGCACCGCCCTCATCGGCGGCGAGGCGGGCGGCGGCGGCGGCGCGCGGCGCACCACAGACAGCCGGAGTGGGGTGAAGGGCGGCAGCGACCGAGAGCGGTGTTACGCCGGGCTGCAGCAGGCCGCTGATCGGGGTGCGGAGATGGAAGATGTTGGGCAGCGCCCAGACGGCCGGTGCGACTCCCATCGTGATGTGGGTGGCGAGCGGTCCAAGGCGCAGGAAGATGTCGTCGCGGACGATGCAGTGCTCGCGCAGGTCCTTCTCGCTCCGCCGGAGGGCGGCCATCTGCAGGGCATCCGCGGCCTCGTCGCTGCCGCGCGGGGCAGAGCCGGCGAGCGCGACCGTTCGGAGGCTCTCACCCTCGGTCGCGAGGAGCAGCTCGGGCGTGGCGCCGACGAAGCAGTCGCCTTTCGCGAGGAGCGCGTAGGTGGTGCAGGCCGCGAAGCGATCGTCGAGCGCGGCGGCGATGGTCGCCGGCGTAACGGACGAGGCAATGGGCGCGTCGGTCCAGTTGGCGACCACGAGCTTTTCGAGCTCACCGGCACGGCAGCTCGCAGCCGCAGCGGCGAGCCGGTCGGCATAGGGCGCGGGCATCGCGACCGAAGATTCTGCGGCATGCGAATGGTCGGCCTGGGCCGTCTCCAAGAGTTCGAGCTGCTGCTCCCATGCCTGCCCTCCGGTGATGCCCCGGACGCGACCAAAGAGGAGCCATCGCCCCGCTCCAAAGGCGCTCCACTCCGATGCGACTTCGGGTGCAAATGCGAGGCCGCCGAAGAGCTTGAGACCGCGTGCGCCGGTCTCCACAGCAATCTCTGTGAAGGCCTCAAGGGCCGCATCCAAGGCGGCCTGGCTCTGCGCAAACCGGTCTTCGCCGGCGAGCTCCCACGCATAGAGGAGGCGGTCTGCGAGCAGCGTCTCGCCGGAGGGCGCGCGCCAGTAGAAGGCGGTCTCCTCGGGCCCCACTTCTGCGAGCGCCGCGCAAAGCGCATCGGCCGAGTGGTGCGCCGCGCGCGTCGTGCAAAGAATCTTCACGCCGGATGGCCGAGGGGGCGAGAGGTGCGGACTTCTGAGGGTCTGCCGGAGGGGAGCGGAGCCTAGCCGCTCGCGGGCGGCGTAGGAAGTGGGCGCGTCGGGGGCAAGCGGGTAGCTGGTCCGGATGGCGCTTGGCCGGGGCGCGCCGCCCCTCGGGTTGCATCTTGTCACTTCGGTGCTACCTCTAGATGCAGAGAGCCGCCATGTCGGCAGCTCCCGCTGCTCGGAGACCTGCCATGTGGAAGGCACCCGCAACCCCGGACCATCTCATCATCGAAGAGCAGCTGCGCAGGCAGCGTGAGCAGGCCGACCGTTGGCAGCCGGTTCCACTCCAAGTGCCGCTGCAGAACGAGAGGCTCTACGACCTCGACCGCGACGCCGAGCCCAAGCCAGACCAGGCGCCGCAGACGGGCGGCACGGTCATCGTCATCGATATCAGCGACCTGTAGGCGGCTCCCAACGCTGTTCGCGAACGCCGGAGGGGGCGCGCCAGATGGTCGCGGCGGGTGCAAGGTCTGCGAGGCGGCGAGGCTCCGGCTGTGAGGAGCGCTCCTCCCGGTCAGGCTGCAACGCAGCTTCCTCCGCAGGCGCCGCAGCAGGCTCAGCCTGCGCCACCACCTCTGGCTTCGGCAGCGGCGGGGGCTCGGGACGCTTGAGCAGGATCTGGTCATAGCCGAAGCGGTGCAGCTCTGCGGCGTTGGGCTCTGGGATAAACCAGCCTACCTGTGGTGGCGCAAAAAGCGGCTCCGCGCTGCTCGCAGCAGAGGC
The DNA here is from genome assembly GCA_044236985.1 of Bradymonadia bacterium. Lineage (GTDB taxonomy): Bacteria > Myxococcota_A > Bradymonadia > REDH01 > REDH01 > CAIWGR01. The sequence continues at coordinate 6,322 of JBIIFW010000105.1, forward strand.
GACGAGACGGGTCTGCGCCCAGACGAGGTGGCCGCGGAGATGGCCGCTGAGCCCAAAGAGCAGGAGGTCGAACCAGAGGGCGAGTGTTCCGCCAACAAGGGCAACCACCGCAACGACCGACCAGGCTCCGGCAACCCGCGCTGGCTCGGCAGTGACCCAGAGCTGGACCGCGAAGAAGAGCAGCACCGCACCTGCCTGAGCCAGCAGCGGACGGCCGACGAGCAGCCAGAGGAGGAGCTTTCCGTAGATGCGGCCTTCTCGCCAGGGCGAGGAGAACATCTCGGCGACGGCCCCCGGGAAGAAGGCGTGGCGCCAGGCGATCAGCGCCCTGCCCTGACCGACGAGGAACTGCGACAGCGCCTGTACGATGATGACGATGGTGACGGCGGCGGCCGTGAGCTGTTGCACCTTCGGGTCGTCACCCCCCGCCTCCATGCGCCGCAGCGACGTCGCAAAGAGCGGTGAGAAGGCGGTAAGGGTCCCGGCGAAGACGGCGAGCTGCACGAGGCCAAGGCCGGTGTGCGTCGCCCAGCGGGCCATCAGGGGGGCCGTCGGTGGAAGCGCGCGGCCGGCGACGCGGCTGCGGAGCAGCTCGGTGAGGAGCGCCTCGAGGAGGCCGCGCAGGAGGGTGGCAACTGCAAGCCCGAGGATGATGCCGGCAGCGAGCGGCGTAGGTGAGCTCTGTGCCTGCTGCTCAAACGAGGCGAGGGCGGGACGCAGCACACCGTAGCGGTCGGCGGCTGCGGCAGCTGCGGCGACGGCGCCCGCAAAGAGCAGACTATCTGGAGAGAGCAGGCCGATGAGCAGCCGGAGCGGTAGCAACACGAGGCTGCTCGTCAGCTCGACCGTGGCGTTAGCGAGGTAGCGGAGGAGCGGCAGTGGCAGCGTCTGCGGCTCCTCAAGCGTGCGTGGCTCGGAGCCCTCGGGCGAGAGGCGGAAACGGTGGTCTGAGGGTCGGCTCACGGCGTGGTGTCATCTTGGTTCGTGAGATCGATGACATCGCCCTCGCGGTAGAGGCGGCTCGGCGAGGAGGGCGTGGGCCGGCGCGCACCGGAGAAGCCGGGACCCGCTGCAGAGGGCGGAGCTCCGCCCGCGGTGAAGCTCCAGAAACGCACACCGCCCTGCCCCGAGGAGGCCCGCGCAAAGGTGGAGCCCAGCTTTGCTGCAAGGCTACGGCCAAGGATGGGAGCGATGCGCTTGCGCGTTGGCTGCCAGAGCAGAGCGAGGCCGGCAAGGTCGGTGAGGATGCCCGGCGTGATGAGCAGCGCGCCTGCAAGAATCAGGCAGAGCCCCTCGGCGAGGGCCGTTGCCGGCGCCTGCCCTGTGGCCAGCGCACCCATCACACTTGTGAGCGTCTTGAGCCCCTCGCGACGGATCAGAATCGCGCCGACAAAGGCTGTGGCGAGGACCATGATGAGCGTGCCCACGGTTCCGATAAGCGCGCCGATCCAGAGG
>JBIIFW010000106.1:0-7759 GCA_044236985.1 Bradymonadia bacterium
TTCGCGACCGAAGAGAATCTCGGTGGCGAGCTCGGCGCGGAGAAGCGCAGCCTCGCCATGGACGATGCGGGTCACCTCCTGCGCCAGCCGCTTCTGGGCCAGCCGCCCCGCGAGGTTGCCGGCGTGGGCCTCCTCGATGGCCTCAATCTCGTCGAGCTCGAGGAAGGTGAACATGCGGAGGAACTTGGCCGCGTCGCGGTCGTCGGTCCGCACCCAGTACTGGTAGAAGGCGTAGGGCGAGGTGAGTTCGGAATCGAGCCAGACCGCATTTCCGGCCGACTTGCCGAACTTCTCGCCCGCAGCGGTGAGCAGCAGCGGCGCGGTGATGGCGTAGGCCTGGCCGCCACCCTTCTTGTGGATGAGCTCGATGCCGGCGGTGATGTTGCCCCACTGGTCGTTGCCGCCCATCTGCAGCCGCACGCCCTCGTCGCGGTTGAGCACGAAGAAGTCGTAGGCCTGGAGCAGCATGTAGCTGAACTCGGTGTAGGAGATGCCCTGGTCGCGCTCCTCGAGGCGGCGCCGGACAGACTCCTTGGCGATCATCGCATTGACGGAGAAGTACTTGCCCACATCCCGCAGCCAGTGGAGGTAGGAGATGGGACCGGTCCAGTCGGCGTTGTTGACCACCTTGGCGCCGTTCGCCCCGTCGAAACGGAGGAAGGAGGCGAGCTGGGCCCGGATGGTGGCGAGGTTGGCGAGGACGGCGGAGTCGTCGAGCAGGTTGCGCTCCGACGAGCGGCCGCTCGGGTCGCCAATCATGCCGGTCGCGCCGCCCACCACGGCGATGGGCCGGTGGCCTGCCCGCTGCAGATGGGCCATCATCATGATGGGCACGAAGTTGCCCACATGAAGGCTCCGCGCCGTGGGGTCGAAGCCCACGTAGAAGCTGACCTGCTCGCCTGCAAAGAGGGCGGCGAGGCCGGCCTCGTCGGAGATCTGCTCAAGGAGGCCGCGGCGGCGCAGCAGTTCGATGGGGGCGAGCATGGGCGACTCCTTAGCGGACGGTCCAACCGCCGAGCGCCGAGCCGTCGGGGTGGACGAGCTGCAGGCCGGTGTTGTCTTCGGCGGAGGTGGCCAGGAGCATGCCCTCGCTCATGCCGAACCGCATCTTGCGGGGCTTGAGGTTGGCGACCACGACCACCCGGGTGCCGATGAGCACAGAGGGGTCGGGGTAGGCGCTGCGGACGCCCGCGAAGACCTGGATGCGGCGGCCACAGTGGACCGTCAGCTTGAGCAGTTTGTCGGCCTCGGGCACAGCCTCGGCGGCCTCGATGACGCCCACGCGGAGGTCGACCTTGCTGAAGTCGTCGATGCTGATCTCCGGCTTGAACTCGGCCACTTCGACCACGTCGGGGTTCACGACCACCTCTTTGGAAGCTTCAATCATTGCCTGCACCTTTTCCATGTCGAGTCGGTCCATGAGTTGCTCCACCGAGCGCACCTGCGCGGGGTGGAAGTCGGCGCCGGCCTGCGCGAGGGTGACCTCGGGGAGGTCGAGCGCAGCCGCAAAGCGGCGGTTGAGGGCGGGGGTTACGGGGCCGAGCAGCGCCATCAGGGCGCAGCAGCCGTGGAGCGCCATCGCGCAGATTTCGCCGGCCCGCGCCGGCTCTTCCTTGAGGGCAACCCAGGGGGCCGCCTCCTGGAAGAAGAGGTTGAGCCGGTCGCCCGTCTCGGCCACCGCCCGCATGGCGGCGCGGAAGTCGATGCGGTCCATCGCCGCCCTGCCCTGCGCCACGCCCGCTGCAACCAGCGCAACGAGCTCTGCGTCGCGCTCCGAGACCGCCGGAACCGTGCCGCCCAGCTTGCCGGCAACGAACTTGGTCACGCGGCTGCAGAGGTTGACCACATTGTTGATGAGGTCGGCGTTCACCCGGGCGACAAAGTCTTCGAGGTGCAGGTCGATGTCGTCCACGCCGTCGGCCAGCTTCGCGCAGAAGTAGTAGCGCAGGTAGTCGGGGTCGAGGTGCTCGAGGTAGGTCGAGGCCTTGATGAAGGTGCCGCGCGACTTGCTCATCTTCTGGCCGTCCACCGTCAGCATGCCGTGTACATGGACCCGGTCGGGGGCGCGGAGGCCGGCTGCGTCGAGCATCGCGGGCCAGAAGAGGGTGTGGAAGTAGACGATGTCTTTGCCGATGAAGTGGACGATGTTCCAGTCGCCGCCCTTCTTCCAGACCTCGCGCCAGTCCAGGCCGCGCGCGTCGAGGTAGGCCTTCGTCGTGCCGATGTAGCCGATGGGCGCATCCATCCAGACGTAGAAGAACTTGCCGGGCTCGCCGGGGATCTCGAAGCCGAAGTAGGGTGCGTCGCGGCTGATGCACCAGTCCTTGAGCTCGCCGGAGAGCCAGTTGTTCACAAAGTTCTGCACGGCCGTCTGCGGGGCGCCGCGGGGGAGCCAGTCGCGGATGACCTGCTCGAAGTCGTGGAGCCGCACATAGAGCTGCTCGGTGTCGCGCACGACGGGGGTCTTGCCCTCGATGGCATCGACCGGGTCGATGAGGTCCGTGGGGTCGTAGGTGGTCTTGCAGGACTCGCAGACGTCGCCGTACTGGTCCTTGGCGCCACACTTGGGGCAGGTGCCCTTGACCATGCGGTCGGGGAGGAAGCGGCCGAGGCTCTCGGAGTACATCTGCTGCGAGACGCGGCGCTCGAGGTAGCCGCCCTCTTTGAGCTTGAGGTAGACCATGGAGGCCAGCTCGCGGTTCTCGGGCGAGTGGGTGGTGTGGTAGAGGTCGTGGCTCATGCCAAACCCGCGGAAGTCGGCCGTGTGGCTGGCGTAGACCTCGGCGATGAGCTCCTCGGGCGTGATCCCCCGCTTGGCGGCGTTGAGTTCAATCGGGGTGCCGTGGGCGTCGTCGGCGCAGAGGTAGATAACCTCGTGGCCTTCGGCGCGCAGGTGGCGCACGTAGGCGTCGGTCTGGATGTGCTCCACCATGTGGCCCAGATGGATGGGGCCGTTCGCGTAGGGGAGCGCCGAGGTGACGAGGTAGCGAGACATGTTCGGGAGCCTGGCGGCGGGGTCCAGAAGGCCCCGGTGGAGGGCTGCGGCAATAGCATCTTTGCGGTGCGGTCGCCAACCGTGAGGAATCCTCCGGCCATCTTGCAGATGCAACCCATGTGCGACTATACGCCTCCCTCTTCCAACCGGCAGTTCAGGCTCCCTTGCTCGAATCACTCCACGCGTTGATGGCAGGCTCGGGGGCGCTGCTCCTGAGCATCCTCGCGCTCATCGTGGGTGCGGCGCTGGTGCATCCCGTCTGGGGACAGGGCCCCGTGGCCCGCGCTACGGCGGCCTTTCCGCTGGGCGCGGTGCTGTCGCTGGTGGTGCTGGACATCATCCCGGCGACCATCGAGGTGACGGGGCTGCGCGGCTGGCTCTACGCGGCCATGGGCATGCTCATCCCGCTCGCCTACGAGCGGGCCTCGGCGCGCTCGCCCGAGGGGCAGGAGCCGTCGCCCTCCTCGCTCGGCTACACGCCCAAACACTGGACGCTGGCGCTGGCGATCATGGCCATGCTGCTCCACGAGTCGCTCGACGGCGCCACGCTGGCCTCGGCTGCGCTTGAGCCTGCTCACGGTGCCGAGGAGCATCGACACGCCAGCGAGGGGCTGCTCTTGGCGGTGCTTCTGCATCGCATCCCGGTGGGCGCGGCGGCCTGGCGGCTTGCAAAGGGCTTTGGCGTGGCCTGGGCGCCGCCGCTTGCCATCGCCCTGCTCTCGCTCTCGACCATCGTCGGTTTTGTTGCAGCGGGCCACATCTTCCCCACGGTCTCGAGCGTCGCGGTGGCCTCCTTTCAGGCGCTGGCGGCCGGCTCCTTCCTGCACATCCTCTGGCACCACCTGCCGCTCGGCGTGGCGCACAGCAAGGCTGCGCGTAGGGCCGACCTGCTCGGCATGGCCATCGGGCTGTTCCTCTTCGCTGCGGTCGCCCTCTCGCACTGAGCGGGCGGGCGGCGGCTACCAGTCGGTGATGCGGTAGTCTTTGAGGAACTGGCCCCAGACATGCTTGCCGGTGCGCAGGCCGTCGAAGATGGGGTCGACGATGCGGGCCGCGCCATCGACGATGTCGAGCGGCGGGTGGAACCGGTGCATGTCCCGCTTCATCTGGGCGATGGCGGCGGGATCTTCGTCGGTCACCCAGCCCGTATCGACGCTGTTCATGTGGATGCCGCTCTCGATGTAGTCCGCCGCAGAGGTGCGGGTCATCATGTTGAGCGAGGCCTTGGCCATGTTGGTGTGGGGGTGGCGGTCGCTCTTGAAGGTGCGGTAGAACTGCCCCTCCATGGCCGAGACGTTGACGATGTGCTTGTCGGCGGTGGGGACCCGCTCCATGAGGGGCTTGAGGCGGGCGTTGAGGATGAAGGGGGCGACGGCGTTGACGACGTGGACCTCGAGCAGCTCGACGGTCTCCACATCGGCCAGTTTGAGGCGCCAGGAGTTCATGTTGCGCAGGTCGACCTGCTGCTCGTCGGCGTCGAGGCGGCCGGTCGGGAAGAGGTGCTCACCGTTCTCGAGGTCCTCGGCGATGAGGGGCACCTGCGAGAACTCCGCGGAGGGGAGGATGCCGGTGAAGCGGTTGGCGGTGAGGGCGGCGGCGGCCGCATCGCTCACGTCGTCCTGCAGCGCGTGGGGCTCGGCGAGGAGGCGGAGCTCGACCGGGTTGGCCTCGCCGGCCATGGAGCGCTCGAGCTCCATGAGGTGGCCGTAGAAGCCGGGGGGCCGGCGCACGGTCTGGCAGGCGTTGTTGATGATGTAGTCGAGGTGGGGGAGCGTGCGCAGGAGCGTCTGGCAGAAGGCCTCGACGCTGGGGATGTGGCGCAGGTCGAGTCCGTGGATCTCGAGGCGGTGGCCCCACTCTGCGAAGTCGGGCTCGGCGGCGTAGCGGCGGGCGGCGTCGCGGGGGAAGCGGGTGGCAACGACCACGCGGCAGCCGTTGCGCAGGAGCATGATGGCAGCCTGGAAGCCGATTTTGACGCGGGCGCCGGTGACGAGGGCGATGCGGCCCGAGAGGTCGGCGACGGGGTCGCGGCGGCTCTGGTTGAAGTCGCCGCAGGCTGCGCACATCTGGTCGTAGAACCAGTGGATCTCGGAGTAGTCTTGGCGGCAGACGTAGCAGGAGTAGGCGGCGCGGCGCTCACCGATGGTGGGGCCGGCGGCGGGCTCCTCCTGAAAGGCGGCGGTCGGCGCGGCGGCCTCGAGCTCGGCGGGGAGCTCGTAGCCGAAGCCGGGGAGCTGGGGCGGCTCGCCGGCATACTGGGCGATGCGGCGGGGGGTGGCGAAGATGGGGTTCTCGCGCATCTTGCGGATGGCGGTCTGGTCGAGGATGGCCTCTTCGTTGTCGCGCTTGTCGATTTTGCGCTGCTTGCGCTGGGCGCGGGAGAGCTGGCGGCGGGCCTGCATGTCGGGGTGGGAGACCTTGCCGGCGGCGATGAGGAGCCGCTTGCGTCCCTCGGTGTCGAGGTGGGCGAGCAGGCTGCGGTTCTCGTCGACGGCCTCGAGGAGCTCGATGGCTGCGAGGAGGCGGGCGCCGAGGTCGGAGGGGGCGGGGGGCTGGTTGGGTTCGTGCATGGTGGAGGCGCAGGTAGCGGGGCAAAGGCGGGAAGGCCAGAGCGGGCGGCAGAAAGCGGCGCGGGAGGCGGAGGACAAAAGGAGAGAAGGCCCCCGTTCTTTCGAACGGGAGCCAACTCTTGAGGCGGGGTGGACGGGACTCGAACCCGCGGCCTCCGGCGTGACAGGCCGGCGTTATAACCGACTTAACTACCACCCCTTGGGGGAGCGGTCTTCTAACCCAGCCGGTTTGGAGCGTCAACAGGTTTTTGCCATGCTGGTTACTTTTGGTCAGGGGAGGAGCATGAGCCAGCCAGAGACCCCCCTCGAGCGTGCGGTCGCCCGCGCCACGTCGCAGCCTGCCCCGCAACCAGGCTCCGCTTCGCCCTCCCCGCGCCCGCCTGCACCCGCGCCCGCTTCGGGCCGGCCGGCGACCATGCCCAACGGCATCGCCCGCTTCTCTTGGGCGGCGCTCTTCGGCGGCCCCATCTGGGCGGTGGCCTTCAAGGTCTGGTGGGGGCTGGGCAGCCTGCTGCCGGTCATCGGCCTGCCGATTCTGGTCTTCTTGGCCTTCCGCGGCCGCGAGGCGGCGTGGAAGGCGGGCAACTGGCCCACGTTGGAGGCCTTCGAAGCAGCCCAGAAGAAGTGGCTCTACTGGAGCACGATGCTCTCGATTGCCCTCTTCATCGTGTTGGCCGTCTTCGCCTACCTGCTCATCGTGCCAATGCTCTCCGACCTGCAGGAGCTGGAGCAGGTGATGGAGCTACCGACGGAGTAGGTCAGGGAGCGGTGCGGGCGAGGCGGAAGCCGATGTAGGAATCGTAACGGAAGTCGGGAGTTGGAGAAGAGTCGAAGCGGAAGGCTGCGCGTGCTTGATCCGCGGAGTCGTTCCAGCCGCCGCCGCGAAGAACACGAAACGAGCCAGTTGCGGCACCCGTTGGGTCGCTAGCAGCATCAGGGTAGCCGCCGTAGCGATCCCACGTCCACTCCCAGACATTCCCCAGGATGTCGAGCAGTCCCCACGGGTTGGCACCCTTCATTCCCACACCGTGTGCTCTTCTAGCGCTATTCTTGCACCACCAGGCAATCCCGTCGAGATTGGGCTGGTCCGATCCAAGCGTAGAGCAATCATTCACCCGTCCAACTAGGTTGCCAATGAATGTCGCTGTGGTTCTGCCGGCGCGCGCGGCGTACTCCCACTCGGATTCGGTAGGCAGACGGTATCCGCTACAACCAATACCTGCGAAAGACGCAGCCGTACAACCGCTGTGCTGGCCGTCCTGCCATCCATTGTTGACATCAGCGCAACCAGAAAGTGCGTAGCAAACTGGAAGCCCTTCAGAGAGAGAGAGAGCGTTAGCGAATGCGATGGCCGCGTACCAGCTAACCTGCTCGACGGGACCACTATCGTTTGCGTTTTCGCTTGAGGTGCAATTTGAGAGCGTACATGTCGAATTCTGAAAATATGATGGATTCACGTCCCCGCTGATCGACTTCCAACGTTGCTGCGTCACTTCGGTTCGGTCTAGAAAGAAAGCGCGGGCAAGCGTGACCAAGTGTTCTGTCTCGTCAGACGCGCGGCCAAGTTCTCCGATCGGCGATCCCATCGTGAATGTTCCTGCTGGGATCCAGACCATGCCTGGAGGTGCGCAACGGTCGTTGGCTGAGCCGTCAGGCTCTTGCGCACAGAAGCCGGAGGCGCACTCGGCGTTGAGCGTGCAGGCCGCGCCGAGGATGCCCACGCAAACTCCACCGACATCGCTGTAACCGCTCGCGCACGAAGTCGCGACGCAAACCCCATAGCCGCTCCCGGTCCAGGTCTCAGACCCCGTACCGTTGGGGACGACGCAGGCGCGCGTGTCGCTCGTGCAGACGCCGCCCTCTAGGTGGTAGCCTGTCGCGCAGGTGCAGGCGACCGAACAGCTGCCAGCACCGTTGCTCGCGCCCTCGTCGCAGACCTCGGCCGCATCGAGAACACCAGCGCCGCAGTAGGCAGTCGCGCCGGCCACACTCTGGCAGCTTGCGTTACAGACCGTGCAGGAGAGCTCGGCATAGGCGCAGGCCTCAGTCACCCGGTTTCCGTCGTCGCAGCTCTCGCCCGTCTCCACCGCGCCGTTGCCGCAGACCGCAACGGTGGCGCATCCGCCGGCAGGCTCGTTGCAGGCCAACCGGCCCGGCACCGCCGTGTCGCAGGCCCAGCTCCCGCAGCGGCCGC
>JBIIFW010000108.1:0-7721 GCA_044236985.1 Bradymonadia bacterium
GGGCGGCGGCGCCGGCGGTGGAATCACCACCCGCCTGAAGGTCAGCTCCGACTTCACGCAAACGGTGGGCCGGGTCTTCCCCGACGGCAGCGCAGAGGTCACCTTCGAGGTCACCAGCCTGCAGGTGGAGCAGGATGGTCGCCAGCTTGGCACCCTCACCAGCTTCCCCGACGAGGCGCGGACGCTCAAGGGCCGCATGGATCGCAAGGGGAACCTGATGCTCGAACAGGAGCTCAAGGTCTACATGGTCGACAACAAGGTGGTCATCGGACTGGAGGCCGGCGGCACCGGCGCTGGTGCGACAGTGGAGGCCGGCGACGGCGACGAGCGGGTGACCGTGAAGGTCTTTGCGGGCGTCGACCCCAAGACGGGCCAGGTGACCGCCTCGGCCACCATGCAGACCGCACCCGCGCAGGGTGAGGCTGCCGTCACCTCCGACACCCCCTCCATCGAGGCGCTCCCCGTCGGACTGCTCGACCTCCTCGTGCTGCCGGACGGCGACTTCCGGCCAGGCTCGGTGACCGAGGTCAAGCACCCCTTCGGCACCCTCTCCTGCACCGCCGAGTCGTTCGATGCAGGCGTCGCGAAGATGCGGGTTCGCTCGAGCACCTCGGTGAACACGAAGCAGATGGCAGCGCCCGCCGGCAAGCAGGCCTTCACGGTCAGCAGCGAAGAGGGTGCAGACTCCTTCGGCATGGAGATGGAGATGGATGTCGTTGACGCAGGATCCGAAGAGGATGAGGCTCCGCCCGCGCCCGCCATGCCGGAGATGAAGACCAACCTCGACGCCGATGTTTCGGCCCAGTTCGATGCCGGGCGCGGAGCCCTGGTTCAGGTATCGGGCACGGTAAAAATGAACACCGAGGCCGCAGGCATGAAGATGAAGACCGACAGCACCTTCTCACTCCAGGCAAAGTGACCAACCGGCGCGCCAAGCGCCGACGAGGAACCCCATGACAACGCCAGCATTTGCGCAGCCCTTCACCCTCCCGAACGGCCGCGTCGTCAAGAACCGGCTCGTTAAATCGGCCATGAGCGAAGCGCTCGGAACCACCGACAACCACGTGACCGAGGCGCTCGTCACCCTCTACGGCCGCTGGGCCGCAGGAGGTATCGGCCTCAACATCACAGGCAACGTGATGGTCGACCGCCGCGCGCTCGGCGAGCCCAACAATGTGGCGCTCGAAGACGAGGCCGACATGGCCCTGCTTCGCGCCTGGGCAGAGGCCGGAACCGCGCAGGGGACCGAGCTCTGGATGCAGCTCAACCATCCGGGCAAGCAGTCGCCCAAGGGGCTCAACGCAGAGACGGTTTCGCCGTCGGCGCTTGGCTTTGGCGACACGCTGGCCCCCTTCTTCGACACCCCGCGCGAGCTCACGGAGGCGGAGATCGTGGACATCATTGCACGCTTCGGTCGGAGCGCGGCGCTGGCCAAGGCTGCCGGCTTCACAGGTGTGCAGATCCACGGCGCCCACGGCTATCTCGTGAGCCAGTTCCTGTCGGGCCGCCACAACCAGCGGAGCGATGGCTGGGGCGGCGATGCAGAGCGGCGCAGGCGGTTTGTGCTGGAGACTTACAAGTCCATCCGCGCCGCCACGGGCCCCGATTTTTCGGTCGGCATCAAGATGAACTCGGCCGACTTCCAGAAGGGAGGCTTCTCGGAAGAGGAGTCGCTCGATGTGGTGCGGGCGCTGTCGGAGGCCGGCATCGACATGATCGAGATTTCGGGCGGCACCTACGAGGCCCCCGTCATGGCCGGCGTGACGCGCGAGCCGATGAAGGAGTCGACGATTCGGCGCGAGGCCTACTTCTTAGAGTTCGCGGAGAAGGCGCGCGGGGCGACCAAGACACCGCTTTTGGTGACGGGCGGCTTCCGCTCCGTGGCCGGCATGAGCGCCGCCATTGAGAGCGGCGCGGTGGACTTTATCGGCCTTGCTCGTCTGCTCGCCATCGAGCCCGACGCGCCCAAGCGGCTGCTCTCGGGCGACGAGCCCCGCGAGGCCGTTCGCCCCGTGAAGACAGGCATCGCCGCCATCGACAAGATGGCCCTGCTGGAGATCGCCTGGTATGCGCGGCAGCTGCGCCGCATGGGTCACGGAGGCGAGCCGAAGCCTCGCGAATCAGCGATCTGGTCCTTTCTCGCCAGCGTGAGCGAGACCGGTTGGGGCACGATGAAGACCCGTCGCCTGCGCGCCTAATGGGCGGATGATTCCGGCGCGACGGCAGACACCGTCCGCCAGCTGGTAGAAGAGCGGGCCACGCGCCTTCGCCTTGATCTCCCCGACGGTGAGGCGCTCGAGTTCGCGGCGGTGGTTGCTGTTTACATAGTGGACCAGCAGCGCCTCTGCGGGGGGCGTTACAGCCGCGCCTTCGAAGAACCGGAAGCTGTAGGTCGGCGGCTCGAAGTAGAAGGCGTTCGACGGCAGCCGCTCCACCTCGCTGCTGTCGCGCCGCCACGTGTCGGAGATCAGCGTCGGGCCGAGCGCAAACCGGCGAGTGGGCGAGGCATCGAGTGCCGCCACCAGCAGCCTCCGTACGAAGGCGCTGCGGGGCTCGGCGCCGATGACTGCGTTGTTCAGGTTCGGGCCGCTCCAGAGGGAGTCGAGCGCCCGCACCAACCTCGTTCCTGCAAGCGACCCACCGCCCGCGAGAGACCAGCTCCGGTTGATGGCATAGGCGGCGAGGTAGGAGAGCGTAGGTCCTGCCATCCAGGCCTCGCGGCGCCCCTCGACGCGGGCCTCATCGACCTTCCAGACCTGCTCCTCTCCCACAAAGGCAGGATGGTGGAGCAGGTGGCGGAAGTCGCGCAGCGCGATGATGTCGAAGTCCACGTAGATGCCGCCCCGCTCATAGAGAATGGCGTAGCGGAGGAGGTTGCTCTGCGCGCTGCGTGCGGAGGCGGGGATGCGCTGGTAGAGTGCTCTGAGCGGCTCCGCGAGCTCGCCCGTCGCATCGAAGGCCGCCTCGGGCGAGGTGCGTCGGAACGAGACCCGGTCTCGCACCTGCAGGGGCCAGAAGTGGGGGGCCGCGACCGGCTCCTGCCCGAAGAGGTGGATCTCCACCTCGCATCGATCGTCCACCTGAAGCAGGCTCTCGACCGCGAGCCGACAGTAGAGGGGGAACTCGCGACCCGTCCAGAGGAGCACGAATCGATTGGGGATGCGGGGCTCTGGACTGGTCATGGGCTACTCCCTCTGCAGGCTTGTGACCGATGGAGTAGAGGCTGGATGTGGCGACCTTGTTGCGACCAACGCGCAGGCTCGTGAACATTCGGGAGCAATTGTGCGACGACCGTTCCCGGCGGGCGACGCACCTGTTGCAGCGTGGTGGCGGGAGCCGCGAATAACCTGCTAGGGGAGCCGTCCCGTGAGCCTCACCATTTCGCATGGACGACCGCTTGATGCACGAACGCCTGGCCCATCTCTCCCGCTCTGCCCTCGCCGCCGTCGTGGCTGCTCTGCTGCTCCTCGCGCCCGGCCTGGCAACCGCCATCGAGGTGGAGCCCGCCGCCATCCGACAGCTCAGCGCGGCCCAGATTGCGGCGCTCAAGAAGGGCGACACCATCCGGAGCATGGACACCAACATGCCCTTCCGTGGCGAAGTGAACGGCCTCATCCAGGCCCCCGTCGAGGAGCTAGCCGCCATCCTCCGAGACTACCCAAAGCAGACCCAGTGGGCGCCCTCGATGGCCGAGATGCGGTTGATTCGACGCGAGGGCGAGTTCGACATTTTGGGTGGGGTTACCGACCTGCCCTGGCCCGTGCCCGACCGCACCTGGAACATGCGGGCCTGGGTTGGCTACAAGACGGTCAGCGGCCGGCGCGCCTGGGTGAACCTCTTCAGCTACATCCCGGGCTCGGGCAACATGAACGAGAGCGCCGGCTACTGGGTGCTCTCCGCGCTCCCCGACGACCCCACCTGGACCTACTGCCGCTACGTCCTCTACGGCGACCCGGGCATCCCGCTTCCGGACGTTGTCATCCGCTGGGCGTCGCGTACCACGCTGCCGGCCATCATGAGCAGCCTGCGCAAGCAGCATGCCAAGGTTTACGGGACGAAGCCCGCCGCGGCGCCCGCATCAGCGCCGTAGCGCGACTCTGAGCAGTTCGGCGCAGGCCCACAGAGTGAGCGCAACCGCGGTCTGGCTCGCTCCCACGGGCAGCTCCCAGACGAAGGCGGCAAGGTAGCCGCCGAAGCCCGCGATGGCGCCCAGCAAGGCCGCCAGCGGCAGCGTGGTACCGAGGCTCCTGCAGACCCTCGAAGCTGCGAGCGCCGGTAAGGTGGAGAAGGCGAAGACAGGCAGCGCGCCGATGGTGCGGGTGGCGACCGAGACGGCGAGCGCGATCGTGGCGAGCAGCACCACCTTGAGCAACCCGACCGGCAGCCCGCGCGCGGCCGCACCCTCGGCATCGAAGGAGACCGCAATGAAGCCACGGCGCAGCCAGAGGTGGAGGCAGAGAAGCAGCACGGCGGTGGTCAGGAGCCGCTGAAAGTCTTCGGGCGCCACCGCGACGGCGCTCCCGAAGAGGATGGTCTCGACGTCGTGGGCGTCGATGGCCACCTTCGAGCCGACCAGGATCGCGCCTGCGGCTCCCATCAGGTAGAGGCCACCGAGCAGCTGGTCGCGACCGATGCGGAGCCGCTCACTCCCGGCGAGCGCCGCTGCCGCGCCACCGGCGAAGGCGACCGCCCAGAGCGTTGGTGATGCGAGCAGGCCCGTCAGCGCGAAGGTCGCTGCCGCCCATTGCGCGAGCATCACGCCCAGACCTGCGGTCTGGGTCATGGCTGCGGAGAGGAAGACCATGCGCCGGAGGGCGACGTAGAGCCCGACCCAGCCGAGCAATACTCCTGCGACGGCACCGGCCAGCGCCGGCTCGCGGAAGAGCTCCCAGGCAGCAAAGAATGCGGAGACGGGCTGCGCCATCAGTGATCTCCGCAGTCGGCGACAGAGGTGTGCGAGAGGCCGTAGAGCCGCCGGAAGTTGGCACCGCTGCTCACCGCCGCGAAGCTGCCCGTCTCGACTACATGCTCATCCTTGTCGATCAGCAGCACGCGAGAGGCGTGGGTGCCGGCCACGTGGAGGGAGTGGGTGATGAGGATGACACCCACATCCCCGCGCTCGCGGATCTCGTCGACCACAGAGAGGACGATCTCCTCTGCCACCCGATCGAGCGCGCTCGTGGGTTCATCGAGGAGGAGCAGGTTGGGGGCCGAGACAAGCGCGCGGGCCAAGGCTGCACGCTGGCGTTGGCCCTCGGAGAGCTCCGACACCTGATGGTCGAGGAGGTCTGCGACCCGCGCACGATCGGCCGCGGCGGTGACCCGATCGCGGACCTCGCGCGGGATGAAGGGGCGGAGGAAACTTCGACCCTCGTCGGTGGCCAGCAGGAGCCAGTCGCGCACCCGCATCGGGGCCTCTGCGAGCACTTCGGCACGCTGCGGCAGGTAGCCTACACGCAGGCCTGGCCCTGCAATGATGCGGCCGGAGACAGGCGGCTGGAGCCCGAGCAGCGTGCGGAGCAGCGTGGACTTGCCCGCGCCGTTCCGCCCGATGAGGGCAAGGGTCTCGCCGCGCTGCAGCTGTAGGTCGATGGGCGGCAGGATGGCGCGGCCGTTGTAGCCGGCCGCCATGGCCTCGAGCGAGAGCAGCGCCACCTACGAGCTCTCAGTGCTGGTGGTCGTCGCCACCCGCAGGCTCCACGACAAGGCTCACCGCGGCTGCGGTCGAGGAGGAGATGCTGATGGTGTAGGTGCCGACCGCCAGCGGATAGGTCAGCCCCTTGGCAACGGTTGCCGGACACTCCTCGATGGGCTGCATGGTCGCTTCGAGGGGGACCTCGGTGCCGTCGGCCGCGAAGAGACCGACCTGCACATCGGACGAGAAGAAGAGGATGTAGTCGCCCGCGGCATCGACCGGCAGCGAGACGAGCCCTGTAAACCCGGCGGCGGCAGAACCCTCGCCGGAGCCGGCGGCAGAACCCTCGCCGGAGCCGGAGGAGAGGCCGGTGAGCGCGATGTCGTAGCGCTTGTGGTCGTATCCGACGACAGGCGACGGGCCGCTCCCGACCGTGGCGACGATTGCTTGGGCTGGCCCCTCTGCGGTGTGCTCGCAGGCCTCGTCAGCGGGGCTTTCGGCGGCATGTTCATGGTCATGATCGTGCTCTTCGCAGCCAGCGGAGAGGCAGGCGAGCAGTGCGGCAGCGGCAAGCGTATAGGGAGCGTAGGAGTTCATGTGTTGACCTTAGAGGGAGGATCGGGTGACGGATAGAGAGAGTTCGGCAGCTTCGCGCACCTTCGTCTCTGCGAGCGGCGCGAACAGGGTGGGATCGGCGATGGAGTCTGGTGTGATGGCATCGATCAGCGAGATGGGAAGCGCGAGCGCGATGCCGAGCTTCACACCTGGATCATGGTCCTGACCGAAGGGGATCTGGGCTGTCGCCGTGACATCGGTATCGAGCGCCACGATGAGGTCGAAGGGGGCCCCCGCGGTGGGCAGCGACCCACCGGAACCGCCGTCAAAGATGCGGCCGGCCATCCGTAACTCGGCCAGGCGCAGCGCAATCGAGGAGAGCTCTCCGCGGTCGTATCGGCAGAGGTCGTCGGAGCAGCCGAGTGCCAGCGGCGCGGTTGCAGCCTGACCGGAGGGGAGCGGCGGCTGGAGCTGCGCCGCGGCCGGGACGAGCCGCGTTGAACGGCCCGCGCCGCCGGCGCTGAGCGCGACGATGTCGTAGTCGACGAGCGAACCGTCGGCCGCGTGGCAGTGGCCATTGTGGCAGAGCGAGAAGCCCTCGGGCGGGTTGGCCGGGTCGAAGGAGCTGTCTGCGCCGGGAGGGTCAACGGTGAAGGTCACCGACGCGGTCGTAACGGCGAGGGAGGTGAGCTGAACGACGTACCCGGAGGCGGTCGCGAGGCCTTGCGTTCGGAGGCGGTCGGAGGGCACAGCGAGTCGGGCATCGATGGTCGCCTCCACCTCGCCCCACGGCAGACCGAGGTCTGCAGCGCAGCCGACCAGCAGCAGGGGCAGCAACGCAGCTATGCGGTTAGAGAGCGAGCGCATCATAGATCCGTTTGGAGGTCTCACGCACACTCTCCAGGTAGGTCTGGCGCTTCTGGTCGTCTGCGCCGCCGGCGATGACGACGAGCTTTGCCGGGGCAAGTTTGGCGAGCACCTGTGTGGTGCTGGTCGGGTAGTATCGCTCCTGCAGCACGACCGGCTTGGGGAGGAGGCGGAGCTGTGCGAGAACCTTGGCAACGTGCGCGGGATTGGGCGAGACGCCGGGGCGTGGCTCCACGTCGATGGGGGTCGAGAGCCCGAGCCAGTCGCAGAGGTAGGCGAGCGAACGGTGGAAGGGCACGATGGTGCGCTGCGCCGCAGCCAGGGTGGCGAATCGGGCCCTCTCCTCGGTGGCGAACCGCTCAAGCGAGGCCGCGAGCGTGGCGGCTCTCTGCCGATAGCCGGCAGCCTGTGCCGGGTCGATCACCGCCAGCTTCTCGCCGATGGCGCGTGCGACCGACGCACCTGCCCGCGGGTCGTAGAGGAAGTGGGGGTTACCGCCCGGGTGAACATCGCCCTGCGCCCGGTCCACGGCCCCGCGCGGGACCTCCAGTTTGCGGACCGTGAGCGAGGCGTCGAGGTAGCCAGCGGCGCCCACCTGAATGCGGCTGTTGCGGGACTGGCGGAGCACCGGCGGCAGCCACCCCACCTCGAGCTCCAGCCCGTT
>JBIIFW010000109.1:0-7718 GCA_044236985.1 Bradymonadia bacterium
CCCCCGCCGCTTCGACGGACATGCAGGCAATGTTCCTCAACATGATGGTCGGCTACTGCTTCTAGGTGATGATGACCGGCGCACTCACCGTTCCCTCACGGACGGCCCGCGCCGGACTCGGGCTCGCTCTGGCGCTCCTTGCGGGTGGCCTCCCGCAGGCCGCAGCGCACAACCCCGCGGTGCCGCTCGGCGTGCTCAGTGCAGGCCCGGAGCTCGGCCTCTGCGATGAGGCCGCCGGCGGAGAGCTGCCGCTCCTCATCCGCACCAACATCGGCTTCGCCCGCGCCCAAACCGATGGCACCTACGCCTTCGGCTGTCCCACGCTCTGGTCGGCCTCCGAAGGGGGCGCCACCCTCTCAGCCCGCGCCAGCTCCGGCCTCCTCGGCGTGATAGGAAACCAGCGCCTCTCGCGCTCCAGCGATGGCGGCTGCTCCTTCAACGAAGTGCCCGCGACCGGCGGGCGGCAGGCCTTCGATGTCGCCGCAGGAACCGATGCCATCTGGTTCCTCGAGCGCGGCGGTTCAGACCCCGCGGAGAGCCGCCTCGGCCGCGCCACAGACTGCACAGACAGCCGCATCGTCGGGCCCTGGACCGATACCCTGCCCGACACCGTCCGCGAGGGCGCCTGCGGCAGCGACCGCTGCCTCTTTGTCTCGGGTGCCCGCCCTACACCGTCGCTCTGGTTCGCCCCCGTCACAGCGCTCTCCGCTGCCATGGAGCAGGGCGCAGCCACCGATGCGCTCTGGCAGCAGATCCCGCTGCCCGCCGACCTCGCGCCGCAGCGACTCGCAGTGCGCGCCGCCTCGGGAGGCCTCCTCTGGGTCGCGATCACCTACGACGGAGGCCGCGACCTCCTCCGCTTTCATCAAGGCGCAGATGGCGCCTTCGCCTTCGTGCAGCGGGACCCAGCCGTGGTCTTCGGCGCCTCCGCCAGCGACGAGCTCCTCGGGCCCGTCACGGCCCAGGGCGCCTGGGTGGCAGCCGCAGGAACCCAGCTCTGGCTCCTCCCCCAAGGCACAGACCCCGCTCGCCCCTGGCTCTCCATCGCAGAGGCGCAGCTCTCCTGCCTCGACGCCATCAACGACACCCTCTTCGTCTGCAACAACTACTACGATGTGGCCCGCCTCGACCTCCCGCAGCCCGGGCAGCCGCTCACCCTCCACAGGGTCTTCGCTGTCGACCTGCTGCAGGGCCCAGACACCTCCTGCCTGCCCGACGATCAGGCCGCCGCCTGCGAGGCCGACTGGATCCACCTCGGCGGCGAGAACGCCCTGCCGGTGCTCCCCGCCCGAACCTGCGCTTATGGCCGGCCCCCCATCAGCGAGCCACCGGCACAGCCGGAGACCCGCGACCCGGGCCTCCTCGCCTCAACCTGCGCTCCGGAACAGACCCTCTCCACCCAGCCTGGCTACGGCTGTGCCGTCGCTACGGGCACCGGCTCGCTCCTCGGACCGCTCCTCCTCCTCCTCCTCCGCCGCCGCCGCCGCACCGCATGAGCCGTGCCGTCTTCATCGCGCTGGCGCTGCTCCTGCTGCCCTTCGCATCGCTCCGCGCCGAGGAGGGCAGCGGTGCCGCACCGGCACCTCCCGACCCCTGCGCCGCACTGCGCACCGAGGCAGAGGGTTGGGCCGAGCGCGGGCTCCCCTGGTCGGCCTACGGTGCCGTTGAGCGTGACGCCATCGTCGCCGCCCTCTGCGCAGGCCAACTCCAACCCGCCTACGCTGCCGAAGGCCGGCCGCTCTGCGCCGTCAAATCCTTCCGCGAAGACCCCTTCGTCCAGAGCGAAAGGGTCCCGCTCTGGCCCAACCGGTTCCACGCCACCACCACCGAGCAGACCCTCCTCGCCCTCGCCCGCGTTCCATCCGAGGCCGCCTGGACAGACGGCCTCCGACTCGACCTTGCGCGTCGCATGGCCACCCCTGCCATCCTCGCCGTCGCGGTGGCCGCCCCCGTCGTCAGCAGCAGCTGCGACGATGGCGTCGACCTCCTCCTCGTTACCCGCGACATGTGGAGCCTCCGCTTCATCGCGCGCCCGGAACTCGACGGTGACAGCCTCACCCGCGTCACGCTCGGCGCCACCGAGAACAACCTCGCAGGCGAGCACCTTCAGCTCGCCGTCGTCGCCTACAAAGACCGCGACTTCTGGGAGCTCGGGCCGGTCATCCAGAAGCGCCGCATCGCCGGTACCATGCTGGCCGGCGGCCTCTCCGCTGCCGCCATCTTCACACCTGGCCTCGACCTCGAGCCTGGCTACCGCGCCAACGCCATGCTTGGGCTCCCCGTCGAGACCGCCGCCGACAGCTTCGGCTGGTCGCTCTCCGCCTCCGCGCAAGACCGCCTCTTCGCCATCTACGACGGCGCGGAGGTCGCCCAGTTCGACAACGCCGACACGGCCGAGCTCGAGGCCACCGACGCCATCTGGCGCAGCCAGAGTGCCGCCGCCCTCTTCTCCACCACCTTCGCCCGCGGCAGCGCCTGGCGCCAGCTCTATACCCCCTACCTGAGCTGGTCAGAGGCCTCCTCCGAGCTGGCCTCCACCTCCGACGACACACTCCGCGCCGCCTTCAAGCAGCAGGTGCTCACCGACGATGAACGCCGCGTCGGCCCCGGGCTCCGCTGGACCCTCTTCGAGGCCCGCTACCGGAGCCTCCAAGACTACCGCCTCTTCGGCCTCTCCGAGGAGCTCCGCGACGGCCCAACCCTCACCCTCGATGCCTCCCTCAGCGACCCGCTCCTCGGTGCCACCCGCGCCACCCAAGACCTCTCCGCAGACCTCTCCTGGAACGGCGCGCCTCTTGGCGACGACCTCCTCCGCCTCGCCCTGGGTGGCGCCCTCGGCTTCGGCGACGGCCTCGAAAACACCATCGGCTGGACCGAGCTCCGCGCCGTAACGCCGCCAAAGCTGGCAGGCCGCCTCCATCTCCGCGCAGGCTGGATCGAGCGCGGCCTCAACCGCGCGCGCCGCTACGAGACGGTTGGCGGTGACCAGGCCCTCCGCGGCTTCGCACCCTCCGCACTCCGCTCCGAGGGGCTCCTCCGCGCCAACCTCGAGTGGCGCAGCCGCCCGCTCCGCTCCTTTGTCGCCCGTGTCGGTGGCGTCCTCTTTGTCGACGCCGCCACCGCCCGCGGCGACGCCAACAGCGACGACACACTCCTCAGCGCAGGGCTCGGCCTCCGCTCCTTCGTCCCGCAGGCTGCATCTTTTATCTGGAGCGTCGACCTCGGATTCCCGCTCCTCACGGGAGGCCTCGTGGCGCAGGGCGAGCCCATGGTTCATGTCCGCATCGACCAGGCCTTCTGACCGCCGCTTCTTTGCCTACCCGCCCGCGTCCTGCCACCCTCCATGGCGCCTCACTCCTCTGTGCCGGAAGCCATGGCTCTGCTCTCCGATCTCCCCTGTCGCTTCGGCAAGTTCGTCCTCATCGACCGCATCGGTCGTGGCGGCATGGCCGACGTCTTCCGCGGCATGCTCCAGGGCGCCGACGGCTTCACCAAAGAGTGCGCCGTCAAGGTCATCCTCCCCTCGCTCGCAGAAGACCCCCACTTCGTCCGGATGTTCATCGACGAGGCCCGCGTCGCCGTCTGGCTCAACCATCCGAACGTCGTCCAGATCTACGACCTCGGACAGGTCGAGGGCCAGTACTTCATCGCCATGGAGTATGTCTCCGGCAAAGACCTCCTCGACCTCCTCGCCGCACGCGCACGCACCAAGCTCCGCATCCCCGTCCCTGTCGCGCTCTACATCGTGATTCAGGTCCTGCGCGGCCTCGACTTCGCCCACCATGCCACCAGCCCCATCGGTGAGCCACTCACCATCGTCCATCGCGACGTCTCCCCCTCCAACATCCTCCTCTCCTACCAGGGGCTCGTGAAGGTCGCAGACTTCGGAATCGCCAAGTCGGGCCTCCAGAGCAACCTCACCGAGGGTGGAACCCACAAGGGAAAGATGGGCTACATGAGCCCCGAGCAGGTTACAGGGCAGGAAATCGATCTCCGCTCCGACCTCTTCGCCGCAGGCGTCGTCCTCTTCGAGCTCCTCACCATGAGCCGGCTCTTCAAGGCACCCAGCGACCTCGACGTCATGCTCAAAATCCGAGACGTCAGCATCGCCGAGGAGCTCACCCGCCTCCGCGATGTCCCCATCGCGCTACGAGATATCGTCCTGCGCGCCCTCTCCAAGTCTGCCGACGAGCGCTTCGCCTCCGGCACCGACTTCGCAGACGCGCTGCAGGACTTCGCAGATCGCGAAGCGCTCGACCTCGGCCCCCACCTCCTCGCCAAGGTCCTTCAGGACACCTTCGCAGAGAGCGTCGTAGCCGAGGCCAAACGGCGCAGGACCTCGCACGAGGCGCTTCCGGCGCCTGCACCCGCACCCGCCGCCCCCACCTTCCGATTCCGCGACGCGCAGGGCCAGGTCCACGGCCCCATGACGCTCCCCGAGCTGCACCGGCTCCTCACCGCGACCCCCCACTCCGTGCACGAACGGGTCTCCGTCTCCGGCGGCCTCTGGCTCACGAGCGATGTCTTCCCCACCCTCTCCGACATTCCGCGCGGCGTCGAACCAACCCTCGTCGGCGAGCCCGAGAACCTGCACTCCTTCAACTCCCTCCACCAGGACGGACCGCTCAATCGGGACTGGGAAGAGCTTGCCCTCGCCGGCTTCAATCCCAAGCGGCAGAAGAAGGGGCGGCAGGCCTCCGCCTCTGGCTCCTTCCCCGCCGCCGCCGACTCGCAGTCGCCCAGCGGAGATTCCCCCTCGCTCCGCGTAGACTCCAACGTCCGGCCCAACCTCGCCTTCCCTCCCCGCGACAGCGTCGAGGGCTCCACCCGCGAGACCCTCCGCGGAAGCCTCTCCAGCGGAAGCATCGTACAGCTGCTCCACGCACTCTCCTCCCACAGACTCACCGGCCGCCTCCGCCTCTGGCACAGCGACCGAACCATCTCCCTCCACGCCCGCGCCGGCAGCCTCCTCGTCGTCGACACCGAGTCGCCCGATGCCCGCTTTGGCGGATACCTCGTCGACCTCGACCTTATCTCGCCCGAGCAGCTCTCCTACGCCCTCGTCCGCGCCGCCCGCTACGGCGGTCAGCTCGGCCACACCCTCGTCTCCGAGGGGGTCCTCTCCCCACACACCCTCTTCACCGCGCTCTGTGATCGGCTCCGCGAAGACATCTTCGCCCTCATCGGCGTCTCCGAGGGAATCTGGGTCTGGGAGCCCGACAAACAGGACGCCGGAAACGCCATGGAGGCCGGCTTCGACTTCGACCAACTCATCGCCGCAGGCGTCAAGGAGCGATGCGCGCTCCCCTATCTCCGCAGCTATGTCTCCGAGCTCGAAGACCATCCCCTCGAAGCCACCACCACCGACGGAACCTTCGGCGGCGTCCGCGTCTTCGGGCGCGCACTCCGGCTCGCCATGAACATCGGCCCGCGCGAGTCCATCGGCGACCTCCTCCGCCGCTTCACCGCCGACGGCTGGTCCGAACTCGAGGTCCGCCAGATCCTCTTCTGGCTCATCGAGCGCGACGCCTTCCGCTTTGTCGGTGTCCCCTCAAGCCTGCGGCTGCTCGCACCCCGCTGAGAGGCTACAGCCGGCTCGCCACCCGGTCCGCCAGCGCCTTCACCTTCTCCGCGTCACACAGCTTGGTGGCGCAGGTTACGACAGCCACCGAGCGGCTCGCCTTGTGATGAAAGGCATAGTGGACCGTGTCGCCAAACTCGCCGAAGAAGGCCTCGTCGGCCACGGGAGTCGTGTCGGCCGACGCCGCAATGTAGGTCTCCTTCAACCGCACAAATCGGCTGCCCGCCTGCCTCGCCTCCAGCGGCCGCCATACCTGCACCGAAGCCCCGAACATCGACTCATTGCCGATCCGGAGCGCATTGTAGGTCGGGCTCGGCGCGACGCCGTCCAGCACCTGCTCCGACAGCACCTCCTCATACTTCGTCATCTCGCGGATGTCGGCACGCGTCAGAAGCTCGCTCACAGCGAGCGGCTCCGGCGGCGTAAGCCCCACCACGCTACGGAGTGCCGAGATCTCCTCCGGCGACAGCTCCCGAACAGGCTCCTCCGTGGGGTCTGCCGGCTTTGCAGCCACCTTCTCCGACGCCGCCGCCGCGCTCCCGCTCGACGCAGGCTCGCCCGAACCACTGCTCGCCGACTCCGTCGACTTCGAGCAACCGCTCGCCATCAGAAGCAGACAGCAGAGCCCGGCGGGCAAACTACCTTTCAATCCCATCATCACAGACTCGTCAGCAGGGGAGGGCGCAACAGCTCTGCACTCCATTCTATTCGACTCACTCGCATGCGCAAGCAACCAGACCTGCCCGCACACCTACTTCTTGCGATGCAGCTGCTCCGCCAGCTCCGCCTCGCTCACCAGGCCGCGCGCCAACAGCGCCCGAACCAGCGCCCGCAGCAGCTCATCCGAACCCGCCTGCCGAACCGCCCGCGCCGCAACCTCTGCCCGGCTCACCGCCGCGTTGTCGCCCAGGCTCAGCAGGAAGGGCGACGACACCTGCCCCGCGGGAAGGCTCTCGGTAGAGAAGGGGTCGGAGGCCGCAGACCGCTCCGGAAGCGCCGTCGTCTCCAACTCAATGTTCCCCTCGTCCAGACCCACATCGATAGGACCCTGCCGCATCGGCTGGCCCGCCCCCCGATGCGCTCGCTCGGCATCGCCCCGCGACATCAGTGAGGCTCCCAGCGCCGGCGACGGCTGCAGCGGTAGGCGCCCAGCAGCGGCCGGGTCGGCAAAACGGAAGGGCGTCACCTCCACCTTCGGAGCAGCGGCAACGCTGCCTCCGCGGAGGCGGCGGAAGACCTCCATCAGGTCCAACGGCCCCACCAGGATCGTCGTGAGCGTGCCGCTCCAGAGCTCACCCGCGATGCGGAGTGCCTCGCTGTCTGTCGGGTCCTCCATCGCCAGAAAGAGCCGCCCCTCTTCGAGCGAAATCGGCACAAACCGGTACTGCTCCATCATCGACTGCGGATAGAGTTTCACCAGCTCCGCCGGCGCCGAAAAGCCCTTCAGCGAGACAGCCTTCACGCCCAGCAGCTTGGCCGCGATCCGAACCGCCGTCTCCTCCTCCACCGCACGAGACTCCACCGCCGCACGGTAGACCGAGGTCTGCCGCGACGATGCCAGCGCGCTCAGCTGCCGCACCTGAACCTCTGTGAGCAGCGAACGCTCCAGCAGCACCGCTCCGAATCTCTGGTCGTCGATCATCTCATCGCCCCATCACGCCGAGCGGCTCAGCCTCCATCCCGCGCGGCACAGGGAGCTCGAACAACATCGCGTCAAGCTCCACACCGAGCTGCGCGCTGCCAACCTCCACCAACACCTGCGTCTTCTCCTGCGGAAGCTCCAGCTCCAACCGGCGCGATAGCGTCACCTGCTGCGCCCCGTCCGACACATCAAAGGGTGCCGCCGTCGTCACCCGGAGCTGCACCCGACCCGCACCGTCCGTCACACGCAGCGCCAGCAGCGACCCGCTCCCGTGACGCAGCCAGAGCTCCTGCAGCGACCCATCGGCCGCCCTCCGTGACAACCGGTAGCCGCCCAGCCGCTCGTCCCATGCCATCGCCCAGCCGTCGGCCTCCGACAGCGCCGGAGCACCGCCCATCAGCAGCCGCACCAGGTCGGGAGCCGTGAGCGGAATCCTTGTCAGCGCAGCGATGTTGGAGGCCGTCGCAGCCCCGCTCAGAAACCGGCCCGCCTGCA
>JBIIFW010000161.1:0-5793 GCA_044236985.1 Bradymonadia bacterium
TGACCGAAGCGCGCGAAGTCCACGTAGAGATAACCTTCGCGCGCTTCGGTCACGAACCGGGCGGGCGAGAGCAGCGAGATGACGACATCGGTCGTCCCCTCGGGGCCACGCTTGGTGTCGATGGCTGCGACCTCACGCTCGAAGGCCGAGGTGTTGATGGTGCGACTGAGGTTCCGGTGGGCGATCGCAGCCACCTTGAGGCGGACGGTAACGGAGAGGCCGTCCGGCGCAGCGATGACCTCATACGGCGCGTCGTGTTCGGTGCGCACAAAGACCCGCGTTACGAGGTCGAGCGGCTGAAAGCCAATCCAGTTCAGTGCGTTCGTCTTGCCTTTGCCGGTTGCACCTGGGCTCCGGCCGGGGATGACACCCTGGTAGATCAGTGCGGCAGAGATCGGCAGCTTCGCACTGTCGCCCGCCTCCTCCGCTGACCCACCGTAGGCGCCGCCCACGGTCACGCGGTCGTTGACGAAGGGCTGTGGCGCCCCGTCTGCGGCGGCGGGCGCGCCAGCTCCGGCAGGCGGAGCAGGAGCCGCAGCCGGTGCGGCAGGCGCGGCCGTCAGTATCGACTGGCTCTGGCCCGGGCTCGAGAAGCGGCTCTGAACCTGAACGCCCTCCGCGGGTGCCCCCCACACGGACTGCGCGGCTGCCAGAGCAGGAGCGGCGGTTACAACGAGAAGAACCAGAAAGGGGGCAGGGATAACTCGCATCGCGACGCTCTCCAGACAGGGTCGGAACGTCTGCGCTCTAGGCCACCGAAAGAGGGCGGGCAAGTATTGCTACGCGCTCCGCACCAACCATCGGCGTTGGGGCTTGTTCGTTGACGAAGAGCCGCTGCCGTTGCTAGTCAGCGCCACCGCAATACCGCTGCGTGTGGCGCGTCTACTCGATGCGTCCCCGCTCCCGATTGTCCTGGAGAACCCATGCAACGCCGCTCCTTCGGTCCCATCGCTCTCTCACTCGCGCTCCTTGCCGCTGCACCCGCGCTCCTCTCCTTCGCTCCCGAGGCAGAGGCTGCTGCTCCGAAGCTCTCGCCCGCCGCAGCCCGAGAGGCTGAACTCACCCCCGCCGTCCAGACGGGATTGGCCAGCACCGATACCAGCGCCCAGTCCTGGGCGATCCGCGCCGGCGCCCGCCTCAAGGACCGGACCATCCAGTCCGCCGTCGTCGATGGCCTCAAGAACACCAACGGCACGGTCCGCCTCGCAGCGGCCCTCGCGGTCCTCGATAGCAAGAACGGCGGCAAGGCCCGCGATGCGCAGGCGATCTTCGTGAACGAGATTGCGACCGGCGACGCAGCCACCCGCATGCTCATCATGGACCGCCTGCTTCTCCGCCTCAGCGAGAACGACCGTGCGGGCGTCCTCGACCGGGCGCTCAAGGCGGCCACAGATCCCAACATCAAGGGCCAGATCATCAACCATCTCGCGCGCCGCACCGAGCCCAAACTCTTTGCGCTGCTCGACCGCTTCGTCGCAATGAACGACGCAGCCGAACGCGCCCTCTATCTCACAGAAATCCGTCGCATCGGCCGTCCCAACGCCCTCCGTTTCGTACAGGCCCTCGTCAAGTCCAAGGATGCCGCCAAGCAGAAAGAGGGAGCGGAGCTCGCCATCGCGCTCAACACCGCCGAGACCCGCGCAGCCATCGAGCCGCTCCTCAAGAGCGCCGACGCCTCGCTCGCCCAGCGGGTCGGATTCCACCTCGCGCAGTCCGGCAACCCGGCCTCCGGCCAGCTCGTCCGCGACCTCGCCCTCAACGAGAGCGCCGACCTCGCACTCCGGCTCCAGTCCATGGCGCTCCTTCGCGACAACGTCCGCGGCGCCATCGACTTCGACAAGTTCAACGCCCTCTTGGAAGACAAGACCCGCTCCCCGGAGTTTGTGAAGGCCGTCTATGAGGTGCTCGGCGCGGCGCGGAACGGTGCCTCCGTCGCGCTGCTCGACAAGCTCTTCGCCGGCAACTTCGCCGCCGAGATTGAGCTTGCCCTCTACGGCTACGCCTACTCCGGGCGCCAGGAGCTCGTCGCCCCCCTCCAGAAAGAGGTTGAGGGCTTTGGCTCCAACGCCATGCGGACGGCCGCCGTCCAGGGCCTTGGCCAGATCGGTGGCGAGGCCGCCACCAAGGCGCTCCTCTTCCAGCTCCGCAAAGAGCGGGTCATGGAGATCAAACTCGCCATTGTCCGCGCCCTCGGCGACACCCAACTCGCCATCGCAGCCAAGCCGCTCACCTATCTCTTCGCGGAGCAGAACGAGGCCCTCTCGCTTGCTGCCATTGAGGCGCTGGTGAAGCTCGGCTCCAATGAGGTTTCCACAGAGGTGGAGATCCTCATCAACCAGGCCCGAAGCCCCAAGGTGAAGTGGGCCGCGACCATCGCGTTGGTCAAACTCGACCCCGCACTCGGCCGCATCCGGCTCCTTGGCGCGCTCGAGCGGCCTCCCGAGAGCTTCCTCGAAGACATCAAGTCGCTCCCCGAGGCGCTTCGGAACGAAGTGGACGAGAACCTTGTCCAGAACCCCGACCAGCTCCTTGCCGACGCGGCCCTCTTCCGCATCCTGAAGCGCGAAGATGGCGGCTACTCCGTCCTCCGAGACTTTGTCGCGGGTGCACCCTCCGCCACGCTCCGCAAGCAGGCGATCGCGGTCGTCACCGCAGCCGGCAAGCCCGAAGATGCAGACGCCTTCAAGAAGCTCGCCGAGCAGGCCGACCGCAGCATCCGCCTCCTCGGATTCTCCGCGCTTGCAGACCTCGCCGACCCGGCCAACGAGACCTACTTCCGCGGCTACATCAACCATGCCGACGAGGCCATGCGCTGCATCGCAGCCTATGCACTCCTCGGGCTCCCGCTCCCCAAGCCCGCCCGCTAACTGGCGGCGGCCTCAAGGGGCACCATGTTTCAGGTAGAACGGCTGACTCGCTCCTTCGGCGGCCGAACCCTCTTCCGCGACCTCGACTGGCAGCTAAGGCCGGGCATGCGCATCGGACTTGTCGGCCCCAACGGTGCCGGCAAGACCACCCTCTTCCGCATCATCGCGGGCGAGATGGAGCCCGACTCCGGGCGCATCAGCTCCCCCGCCGGCTCCACCGTTGGCCTCCTCCCGCAGGAGATCGGCCACATGGACGACCTCTCGGTGCTCGACTACGCCCTCCGCGGCCGCGCCGAACTCATCGAGGCCGAGGAGAAGATGGAGGTGCTCACCGCCCGCATCGACACCCTCCGCACGACCGGCGCCTCCGATGCCCAGCTGCAGGCCGTCACCGACGAGCTCGGCACCGTCCAGGAGCGCTACCAGGCCCGAGGCGGCTACACCTTCCGCGCCGACGCCTCCATCATCCTCCGCGGCCTAGGCTTCCCAACCAGCCGCTTCACGCAGCGCGCCCCAGAACTCTCCGGCGGCTGGCGTGTTCGTCTCGCGCTCGCCCGGCTGCTCGTCCAGCGGCCCACGGTCCTGCTCCTCGACGAACCCACCAACAACCTCGATCTGCCGAGCGTCGAGTGGCTTGAGAACTTCCTCTACAGCTACGACGGAACCGTCGTCCTCATCTCGCACGACCGCTACTTCCTCAACCGCATCTGCACCGAGGTCGCAGCCTTCGACCCGGACGGCTTCAAGGTCTACCCGGGCAACTTCGACGACTACGTCGAGGCCCGCACCATCCGCCTCGAAGACATTTTGAAGCAGAAGGAGGGCCAAGACCGGGCCATCCGCGAGACCGAGAAGTTCATCGAACGCTTCCGCTCCAAGGCCACCAAGGCCAAGCAGGTCCAGAGCCGCATCAAGCAGCTCGAGAAGGTCGATCGCATCGAGGTCGTCAAGCAGCGCCGCTCCATCGCCTTCAGCTTCCCACCCGCGCCGCCCTCCGGAAAGATTGCGCTCCGCGTGAAGCATGTGGCCAAGAGTTACGGCAACCTCGAGGTCTACCGCGACGTCGATGTAGAGGTGGAGCGGGGCGAGCGCATCGTCATCGTCGGACCAAACGGCGCCGGCAAGTCCACGCTGCTCAAGCTGATCGCCGCCGTGATGGCGCCCGACAAGGGCAGCATCGAGCTCGGTCACAACGTCGTTCTCTCCTACTTCGCGCAGCACCAGGTGGAGTCGCTCTCGCTCGGCAACACCCTGCTCGAAGAGATGGAGGCCCACGCCCCCTTCGACGCCATCCCAAGCTGCCGCGGCATTCTCGGCGCCTTCCTCTTCTCGGGCGACGACGCCAAGAAGAAGATTTCGGTGCTGAGCGGCGGCGAGCGCAACCGCGCCGCCCTCGCCAAGATGCTGCTCCGACCGAGCAACTTGCTGCTCCTCGACGAGCCCACGAACCACCTCGACATGGAGAGCTGCGAGGTACTCCTCGACGCCCTCGACGGCTACGAAGGCACCATCATCGTCGTCAGCCACGACCGCCACTTCATCAACGCGCTCGCCACCCGCGTCGTCCACCTCGAGGACGGAACGATGATCTCCTACCCGGGCGACTACGAGTACTACGCCTACAAGCGGGGCGAAGAGGCGGCTGCCTCACAGTCCGCTCAGCCCGTCGCAGATCCCGGCGCGGCCGCGAGCGGCGCCAACCGCAAAGACGAACGCCGCCGTGCAGCCGAGCTCCGCCAGGAGGCCGGCAAGAAGACGCGCGACATCAAGCAGTCCATCACCAAGCTCGAGGCCGCCATCAGCGCCCACGAGACCAAGATTGCCGAAATCGAGATGCTCCTCTCCGACCCCACAAACTACCAGACGGGCAAGCACGACTTCGCCAAGCTCGGCCGCGACCTCACGCGCGAACGGGCAGGGCTCGACGCCGCCATGGAGAGGTGGACCGACGAAGGCGCTCGCCTCGAGGTGCTCGAGCGCGAGCTCCGCGAGAGCGGCTAGCCGAGCAGCGGGAGCCGGCCCGGCGCAGCACCCATGTGCCAGGGAAGGTCGCTCCAGCAGGGGAGGTCGAAGGCGACGAACTTGGCCGCTGCGCCCACCTCGATGCGGCCATGGTCGGCGAGGCCGAGCACCTCTGCCGGCACCCGCGTCACGCCGCGGAGCGCCTCAGCGGGGGTTAGCTTGAGCAAGGAGCAGCCGAGCGAGGCGGTCAGGGCCAGGTCGTCGCCGTTGGCGCTGCCCGGGTTGTAGTCGGTAGAGAGCGCAACCTCGACGCCGGCCTCGATGAGCTGGCGCGCCTTGGGTCGGTCGGGCAGGTCGAGATGGATGGTGACCAGCGGCAACAGCACCGCAGCCGTGCCGGCCTCCGCCATCGCTTCAAAGTCCTCGGCGCGCGCATGCTCGAGGTGGTCGGCAGAGCGGGCGCCGAGCTCGGCTGCGAGCAGCGTGCCGCCGGTGTGGGCCAGCTCCTCGCTGTGCGCACGGAGCGCAAAGCCGAGTGCCTTGGCGCGGGTAAGGATGGTGCGCGACTCCTCGACGGTGAAGGCGCCGCGGTCGCAGAAGACATCCACCTGCTCGGCGAGCCCCAGTCGGGCCACCTCGGGAAGCAGCCGGTCGCAGACCATCGCCACATAGTCGGCGCGGCGCTCCCGGTACTCCGGCGGCACAACATGGGCAGCCAGACAGGTCGCCACGATGCGGAGCTGTGGCAGCGCGCGCGCAGCCTCGCGGATGATGCGCAGGTGGCGCAACTCCTCGTCGTAGTCGAGCCCGTAGCCTGTTTTGACCTCGATGGCTCCCACGCCCTGCGCCGCGAACCGATCGAGGCGGGCGACGAGGCTGGAAAGCAGCGCCTCATCCGACGCCTCGCGGGTCTGGCGTACGGTGCTGGAGATACCGCCGCCCGCCTCCAAAATCTCCGCGTAGC
>JBIIFW010000110.1:0-7644 GCA_044236985.1 Bradymonadia bacterium
GGTGGTGGAGCGCTTTGCGGTCATGCCGGACCGGGTTGCAGATGTGCTGGGACTGGCCGGCGACACCTCGGACAACATCCCGGGCGTGCCAGGCATCGGCGAGCTGACGGCTGGGCAGCTCATCAAGGAGTTCGGCGACATGGAGACGCTGCTGTCGAACATCGACAAGGTGTCGGGCGTGAAGCGGAAGGAGAATCTGCGGGCCTTTGCCGATCAGGCGCGGCTCTGCCGCGAGCTTGCAACCATCTTCACCCAGGTGCCGCTTTCGGTGACGCTGGAGGACATCGTGATGTGCGCGCCAGACTACGCGGCCGTCGATGCCTTCGCGCGGGAGCTCGAGTTGAGCCGGCTGTCGGGGATGGTGCGCGAGCTCTTCCCGCAGGCGCCGGTGACGGTGGTGAAGTCGTCGGCTGCGGACCAGGCCTATCGCGCCATCTTCGACCGGCAGGAGCTGGTGGATTGCCTCGCGGAGATCAAGGCTGCGGGACGGGTCGCGTTTGACCTGGAGACGACCTCTATCGAGCCGCTCGATGCGGAGATTGTGGGCATCGCGCTTGCCTGGCGCCCGAACGAGGGTGTCTACATCCCGGTTGCTCACCAGGACCTGCTCGCGCCGCGGCAGCTCGACCGGGAAGAGGTGATGACGCTGCTCCGGCCGATGCTGACCGATGAGGCGATCGTGAAGGTGGGGCAGCACACGAAGTATGAGATGTCGATCCTGCGCAGGCAGGGGATTGAGCTGGCGCCGATCGGTTGCGACACGATGCTGGCGGCCTACCTGCTCGATGCGAACCGGCGCCGCTACAACCTCGACGGGCTGGCGCATGACCTGCTGGGCCACGAGACCATCACCTATGAGCAGGTGGCCGGCGTGGGCGCGAAGCAGCGACGGTTTGATGAGGTCTCGATCGCCGAGGCGACGCCCTATGCTGCAGAGGATGCCGATGTGACGCTGCGGTGCGCGGATGTGCTGGAGGAGCGGCTGGAGGCAAACGGGCTGCGCAAGCTGCATGACGAGGTAGAGGTTCCGCTGTCGCGGGTGCTGGCGCGGATGGAGTCGACCGGCATCCGCCTCGATGTGGGGCTACTCAAGGAGCTGTCGGTGGAGTTTACGGCGCGGGCGGCTGTGCTGGAGACACAGATCTACGAGGCTGCCGGCTGCACCTTCTCCATCGGCTCGCCGAAGCAGCTCGGCGTTATCCTCTTCGAGAAGCTCAGCCTGCCCGTGGTGAAGAAGACGAAGACAGGCCCCTCGACCGATGTGGATGTGCTGGAGGCGCTGGCGCCGATGCATCCGCTGCCTGCGCTCATTCTGGAGTACCGGCAGCTAACGAAGCTGATCTCGACCTATGTGGACTCGCTGCCGCTGCTGGTGCGGGCCGACACGGGGCGCGTGCATACCGATTACCAGCAGACGGTGGCGGCGACGGGGCGGTTGTCGAGTTCGCATCCGAACCTGCAGAACATCCCGATTCGGACCCACGAGGGGCGGCGCATTCGCGAGGCCTTCATCCCTCGCGAGGGCTGGGTGCTTTTCGGCGGCGACTACTCGCAGATTGAGCTCCGGCTGGTGGCCCACATGAGCGGCGACCCGGTCATGATTGAGGCCTTCCAGCTTGGTGAAGACATCCACGCACGCACCGCTTCGGAGGTCTTCGAGGTCGAGCTCGGCGCTGTAACGCGCGAGCAGCGGTCGGCGGCCAAGGCGATCAACTTCGGCGTGATTTACGGCATGGGGGCGCAGCGGCTTGCGGCCGAGCTGAACATCCCGCGGGCGAAGGCGAGCGACTACATCGAACGCTACTTTGCCCGCATCGAGCGGGTGAAGCCCTTCTTTGATGGGCTGATTTCGCAGGCGCGCGAGCGGGGTTTCGCCGAGACGCTCATCGGGCGCCGCCGGCCCATCCCGGAGCTGCAGGGCGACAAGGGTCGCGACTACGCGATGGGTGAGCGGTTGGCTGTGAACACGCCCGTGCAGGGGACCGCGGCCGACCTGATCAAGATGGCGATGATCGACATCGATGTTCGTCTGCGGTCGGAGGGACTTTCGACCACCATGCTGCTGCAGGTGCACGACGAACTCGTCTTTGAGGCTCCGCCGGAGGAGCTTGAACGGGCGATGGCGCTCGTGAAGGCCGGGATGGAGCAGGTGATGACGCTGTCGGTGCCGCTGGTTGTTGACCTGGCATCGGGGCCGAACTGGGCAAAGCTGAAAGGCTAGCTGCCGCCCGGTTTGAAGAGCGGCAACGGGGGCCATGCGGTGAGCTGCTAGGGCTTCTTCGGCGCGGGCGCGGCGGGTGCCGGCGCGGGCGGGGCAGCGTGTGCGCCGTGATCATGGCCGGCGTGGTCGTGCCCGGCGTGGTCGTGCCCGGCGTGGTCGTGCCCGGCGTGGTCGTGCCCGGCGTGGCCCGCCGCGCCTGAACCAGAGCCATCCGCAGGTGCTGCGGCGCGGGCCTTGATCATGCTGACGGCCATCTCGGCGACCTGCTTGAGCTCGGGGATCTCGGCAAGCTGCTGCATCGCGACGAGCTGCGGGATGGCCTCCTCGGTGCCCACCTGGGCGAGCGCTGCTGCGGCGTTTCCACGCACATCGACAGCCTTGTCGTCGAGGGCCTGCAGGAGCGCTCTGGAGACGGCGGCGCTGGTTCCGGCGAAGGCAAGGCTCTGGATGACCTGGATCTTCTCCTCATCGGGGATGGTGCTGTTGAGCTTTTCGCCAACGGCGGCTGCCTGTCGCTCGAATCGGACGGCCATCTCCTGTGCATCCTTGGGACGGTTGGTCTCGGTGTAGTTCTTCTGGAGCGAGGCGTAGGCAGGAAGGAAGTCGGCCTGGATCTGGATGGCCCGCTTGAGGGCCTCTTCGGACTCGGGGAACTTCTTCAACTCGAGGTAGAGGCTGCCGAGGACGAACTCGAGCTGCGCATAGGCAGGAGCCTTCTTGCGGAGGTCGAGGAGAGTGGAGAGCGCCTGGTCCTTCTTGCCCTCTTCGGAGTAGAGTTCCGACAGCATCAGCATGCTGACGGCCTTGAGCTCGGAGAGGGGCTCGGTTTCAGCGATGCCGAGGAGTGCAGCGGTGGCGGCGTCTCGGTTGTTGCTCTGGAGGGCCTGGAAGGCCAGCTTCTGGAGCTCCTCTTGGCGCGGCGAGGCGGTGGCGAAGGCAGAGCCCTCGAGCGGTGCTGCGTTGGCTGCTGCGGAACCAGAGCCAGAGCCGTTGCCCGAGGCGTTGGCGTCGGTCTTTTTGGAGCAGCCCGTTGCGACGGTGAGGGCGAGGAGGGCGAGTGCGAGGTGTTTCTTCATGGGAGTGCGTAGTCCAGTGGCTCGAAGTTGGAGTATCCTGAGACCCGAAGTCCGTAGCGGGCCTGGACCGTGGCGGTCGCGGCGTCGGTAACGAAGAACAGGTTCTGCTCGGGGAGGTAGGTGAGCGCCACGGTTGCGGGGCCCACGGCGAACTGGGAGGAGAGGGCGTTGGAGGTCAACCCGAATCGGATCTCGGTGCCCGGGGTGGGGGCTGCTGGCAGCTCGATGCCAAGTCCGCTGAGGTGGCGGAGTCGCTCACCGGGCGCGAACCGGGTGCGCGCTGCCTGGAGGGCAGGGCGTGCGACACAGGCTCCGTCGAGTTCCGCGGCCGCGGCCGGACTTCCGAGCGCGGCTGGGCGGCCTGCGCTGTCGTCGAGGCGGGAGACCCAGGCGTCTGCGGCAAAGATGTTGAAGGCGAAGCCGGTCGGGTAGCAGGTCGCCGGCGGAAGCGGGGTGCCGTTCGTGACGGGCGAGAGGGCGAGCCGGCTGCCGGCGACCTGTGTGACCGTGTAACGGAGGTCGGATGGTACCGAGGTCGCAGTGACAGAGCGGCCAAGATAGGGCGCGCACTCCGACAGGTTGGCGCGGCTGTCGAGAATCGAGATGCGGCCGAGGACCAGTGTGTCGCCCGGCTGCACGCCGGCGTCGCAGAGCGAGACCGAGCCGCTGCAGAGTGCCGGGCAGGCACGGCAGAAGTCGAAGGTTGGGCTGCCGCAGAGGTCGGCCTGCGCGGTCTCGGGGCTGCTGCTGCAGCGGCTGTCGAGGGCGGGGCAGAGGCCGGTCTCGAAGGCGCCGCAGAGGTCCGGAAGACCGCAGGCGTCGTTGCCCGCGAGGATGGCCCAGCGACCGGTTGGAGCGTCGTCGAGGAAGTGGCCGTCGGCGCGTGCCGTCCAGGGGAGCGCGCCGGCAAAGGTGAAGCGCCAGGAGAGCCCTGCGACCGAGGTGTCGGGCATGCGAGCATCGTCGCGCTCGGCCGTGAAGGAGACTGTACCGAGGCCATCGGTGGTGGCCTGGTAGCGCCAGCGCTCGGGCAGGGAGACTGCTCCTTCGACTTCGGACCAGAGTGCCGGGCCCGAGCCGGAACTGCAGGTCGTGAAGACTGCGGAATTCTCACCGGGCGCATCTTCACCGAGGCCGCACTGCAGGCTCGAGATGACGGCGCTGTTGTCGTTGCTGTCGAAGAGCGAGAAGAGGGGGAAGGTGATGTTTCGCTCGAGGTCGCGGGCGTGGGTGTAGAGGGAGTATCCGGCGCTGCTTGAGAGCGCGACGTGGACACTGAATCGCTCGCGCCGCGTCGCCCCTGCCTCATCGTTGTCTTGTTCGCGTACTGCGACGAGCGAGGTGACGACGCCGGCGGCGGGATGGGCGATGCCGAGCTGGCGCCGGTTGGGGTCGCCGGGGCTGCCGTCGAGGCGGGAGAGGTGGAGCGTGTCGAAGAAGAGAAGCCCGCGTGCGAGCTGGTCGCTGACGACGAGGACGCGGTCGTCGTTGGTGAGCGTCATCGGGCCCAGGAGTGCAATGCGGCCGCGGGCTTCCACGGTGTCGTTGGGGCCGTAGCAGTCTGTGTCTGCGGGCCAGTCGGTGGCGCCGTCACCGTCGTTGTCGAGGCCATCGGAGCAGGCGGTCGCGGGCTGCTCGGTGTCGGCGTCGGCGCTGCGGCAGCCACCATCCTGTGGCCAGTCGATGGCTCCGTCGCCGTCGTTGTCGAGGCCGTCGGCGCAGGCGTTGGTGCCCGTCGCGGCGGGTGCGGTGGGGGCGTCGCCGGGGAGTTCATCGGAGCCGCTGCCTTCGGAGCAGTCGGTGTCGAGCTCGTCGGTGAGGCCGTCGGAGTCGTCGTCGAGGTCGTTGCCGCAGCTGGGGAGCGCAACGCCGCTGCCCTCCACGGCATCGATCGCACTGCGGCAGCCCGGGTCGTCGGCGTCGGTGGTGCCGTCGCCGTTGTTGTCGATGCCATCGGTGCAGGCGGTGAGGTCGAGGGGGCCCGACTCGTCGCGCACGAAGCGGAAGCAGGTGGGGTCGCGGCCGTCGGCCTGTCCGTCGTCGTCATTGTCGACACCGTCGCCGCAGTTGCCGGAGCCCTCTGGTAGGGACTGCCCGCTTCCGTCGGCAGCGAAACCCTTCAGCGGACCCCAGAGGTCGCCGGCCTCGTTGCCGTCACGGGCGATATCAGCAGTGCGTGCGCAGTTCGGGTCGTCGCTGTCGACGAGACCGTCGCCATTATCGTCCACGCCGTTGATGCAGGAGGAGGCGTCATCAATGGCGATGTCGCCGTTCTCGTTGTCCGACGGGCCGAAGCATTGCGGGTCGTCGGCGTCGGTACGCCCGTCGCCGTCGTCGTCGACGCCGTCGGAGCAGGAGGGCAGGGTGGTGAAGCGGCCGAGGTAGCAGGGGGCGTCGGTGCAGGCGCCGGCTGTGTCGAAGACCTCGATGCCCGAACCGTCTGCCCGCGCGACAAAGAGGCGCCCTGCAGCCGAGAGCGAGATGTTGGAGGGACCTTCAACGCTGACGCGGGCGCCAGCCGTCCAGGTGGCATTTTTGATGCAGTCGAGAGGCCTGGTGCCATCCGCTGCGACACAACTCCAGGCAAGCGAGAAGCGCTGTACGAGGTTCTCTTGCGGCAGGGTCACCCAGACCTCGTTTCCACCGCCAGTGGCCGTTGCGATTTCGGCCGGAAGCGAGCTGGTAGGCTGCACATCGGAGATCTGGGTGGCTCCGGCCGCGTCGAAGGCGACCAGGCCTACCTTTGCCGGTGCTGCATCTGCGTTACGGGTCCACTGGTCGTCGGCGAGCAGCGCCACGGCCACGGCGGGGAAGGCGGTGGCGGCGAGGCGCGTGGGGCCGCCGTCGAGCGGAATGCCAGTGTTGCCGGGCGTGGCCGCGCTGAGGTCGATGAAGCGGGGCAGGTCGAGGTTCGCGTTGAGCAGCTGCGCGGCGCGGAGGCGGGCATCTGCAACCGCGACCCGGTCCACGGCCTTGGCGCCGGGCTCCCCGTCGGCGCAGTCTGCACGGCGTGCCGACAGCGAGCTGCCATCGGCGCTTGTGCACCAGGTCAGGGAGAGCGCGGCACGGGGGTCGCGGAGCGAGGTCTGCGGCACATCGACGGTCTCCGAGCAGGCGGAAAGCGCCAGCGCGGTGAGGGTGAGCGCACCAAGTCGCAGGTTAGCGGATGGTCGCATCGAGGGTCACCACAGAGGGGTCGGCGGGGTCGAGCTTCACGACAGCGAGGGCGTCGTCACCGAAGAGCGAGATGTAGAGCGAGGCGCCGTCGGGCGAGAAGGCCATGGCGGAGGGTGCGTCGCCGACGAGGAGCCGCGAGAGCGTCTGGCCGGTGGCGGCGTCGAGCACGACGAGTTCATCGCGCGCCTGCAGCAGCACGAACAGGAGAGACCGGTCAGCGGTCTCACGAAGCACAATCGCCGTAGGCAGGCCGAGCAGCGGGAGGTGGCCGGAGAAGGCGAGCGTCGCGCCGCCGTCTAGGTCGCTCCCGACCTCGACCGTGGCGATGCCGGTGGGCTGGTTGATCGAGACGAAGAGCCGACCGAGCTGTTCCGAGTAGGCGAGCCCGCGGCTCTCCATGGCACCCGAGCTGGTGGAGAAGGGCAGGGTGAGCGAGCGGGTCGTCTGGAGCGCGACGGGTGCGCCGGAGCCATCTTGCGCGGCCGAGATGACGCTGAGCTGGTTGCCATAGCGACCCGCTGCGACCAGCTGATCTCCGACGCGCACGAGCGCGGCGGTTCCCGCGGCGACGCCGGTGGTGCTGACAGTGGTGGCCTTCGAGATGTCGCCATTGGGAACACCGACGACCGACACGGCGCCGGCGAGGCTGCCTACGCCCCACCAGTCCCAGTGGGTCCAGCGGTCGCCGGCGAGCGGACGGCTCCACTCGGAGCGCAGCGCTGTGAGTGCAAAGGGGCTCGCAGCAAGGCCGCTGACGAGACAGTTGGCGCCCGTCTCGTCTCCCGATGCCGGGGGCAGGCCGAGCGCGGCCGCAAGCCCAGCAGGTGCGACAGAGGCGACAAGGTCGTAGAGGTCGCCGAAGCCGCTGTCGCCATCGCACCAGACGCGGTCGCCAGCAGCAGAGACCTCGAGCAGGTTGAGGGCGTCGTCACCGCGGGTGGTCGCGACCAATTGGCCCGGGCCGTCAGCCGTGGGGCGGGTGAACTGGAGCTGCCCGCCGAAGCTTGCAACGCCTACCGTCGGGCCGTCCAGAATCGTGCCGCTCTGTGTGTCGACGACGGAGACGGTGCCGCCCTCGTCGATGCGGTACTTGCCGTCGAAGTTGGTGCTCAGCACATAGACGAAGCGGCCGTCTGGGTGGACTGCCACGCCGAGCGGGTAGTGCAGCTT
>JBIIFW010000111.1:0-7619 GCA_044236985.1 Bradymonadia bacterium
GTACTCAGACTGCGTCCCCAGCATACGGTCCTTGGCGCCCGTGATGATGACGGCCGACGCGCAGGAGAGGCCGTTGCCTCCGCCGAAGGTGATGGCGTTCC
Source organism: Bradymonadia bacterium (assembly GCA_044236985.1). GTDB lineage: Bacteria > Myxococcota_A > Bradymonadia > REDH01 > REDH01 > CAIWGR01. Next base: position 102 of record JBIIFW010000111.1, read on the forward strand.
ACGAGGTCACAGGCCGCGGCGGCGCTGTCACAGTCGGGGTCGCGCGGATGGGGGTCACGGGGCTCGCATTTCCAACCAGCGTGTCGGTGCCAGAACCCTCTGCGGAGCCCTCGCCCGAACCGTCTCCTGAGCCTTCGGCACCGGTCTGTCCGAGCTTCTTCACACCGCCCGACTTCGTCTGCGAGCTTGACGACTTGCCGTCGTTGAGCCCCTTGATCGTGACGCCATCGGGGAGCAGCTCGTCCACCTTGTCCTTGGCGTAGTCGGTGGCCCGCTTCTCATAATCAGCCGTCGCAATCTTTGCGGTACAGGCGGAGGCCAGCAGTCCGAGAGAGACCAGAGAGGCGGCGAGCAGGCTCGATGAATGGCGCATGGTAACTCTCGCGTGGGGTGCGTTGGAACGGCTGTGAGGCGGCAGACGCGCCGTCGTTCCGAACATTCAACCCTGCGGCGGCTAGGCTGTCAGCGCGGCGACGAACGCCTGAGGGTCTTGTGCCCCATGCAGAGCGCGTCCGCCAATTTTGAAGTGGGGTACGCCCTGAATGCCGAGCATCGATGTCGTCGCGGCGCGCTGGCGGACGGCCGCACCCTGCGCGGGGTCAAAGGCAACTTCGGCGAGCGCCGCATCGAGACCGGATGCAGTCGCAATGGAGGCAAGCACCGTGCGGTCGCCGATGTTCTCGCCACGCTGGAAGTAGGCGGAATGCAGCCGTTCAACCAGGCCCCACCGCAGTTCCGCCGGTGCCGCTGCCACGAGCGCATGCGCTGGGATTGTCTGCGGCGAGATGCGGATGATGTCGAAGTGCAACGGCACACCGTAGCCCTTGCCGGCCTCCACAGCGCGATTGATCATGCCTTCGACCTGCACGGAACCATACTTGGCGCCGAGGTGGGCGCGAAGGTCACGCCCCTCTGCGGGGGTGTCTGCAGAGAGCAGGTAGGGCTCGAACGAGACCGCCCCGTTCGTGTGACCTAGCTGGGTGAGAGCGACATGCAGGTTATGGAGACCGATGGCGCACCAGGGGCAGGTAAAGTCATGCCAGACTTGGATGGTCTTCAATGGTCTCTCCGAGATACTGGCGGCCGTGCTGCCGGAGCCAGCTTGAGGCGCGGGAAGATCCCCCGCGCCCGAGGGCGGAACAGCTGCTCTGCAGCCCGCAAACGCCACGGAGGCAGCGGTGAGCAGGAAGGAGCGGCGCGGGAGCACGCTTACGAGCAGCCGCTGGTGCTGCCGCAGGTGTCACACTTGAGGCAGGTTCCATTGCGAACGAGGGTGAAGTTACCGCAGCCGCCGCAGGACTCGCCCTCGTAGCCCTTCATACGAGCCATCTTCGAAGCGCTGAGCTTGGTGACACCGCCATCAGCGGTGGCGCGGCTCTCGACCACCTGGGTGACAACGACTGTGCCCGCCGCATCGCTGTCGACCGTCGCGAAGGGGTCGGTGGGGGTGCGGGTGAAGCCCTTGCTTGCAGGCGAGCGCGACGCTGTGCCGCGCGGCGTGGAGTCGTAGTTGTCGCGGTAGGACTCGTAGAGCGCGGCAGACTCCAAGTCCTCCGAGTCTTCGCGGGCGGTGGTGCCGCCTGTGGAGATGCTGCCGGAGTAGGCGTCCTCGGGGGAGACATGGGCGAGGTCGTTGCGGCCGAGGTAGCTCACGCCGAGCTCGCGGAAGATGTAGTCGATGATGGAGGTAGAGAACTTGATGTTCTCGTTACCATCGACCGGGCCGGAGGGGTCGAAGCGGGTGAAGACGAAGGCGTCCACAAACTCATCCAGCGGCACGCCGTGCTGCAGGCCAAGCGAGACCGCGATGGCGAAGCAGTTCATCAGGCTGCGGAGCGCGGCGCCCTCGCGGTGCACATCGACGAAGATCTCACCGAGGGTGCCGTCGGCATACTCACCGGTGTGGAGGTAGACCTTGTGCGAACCGACCGTGGCCTTCTGGATGTAGCCGGTGCGGCGGTTGGGCAGGCGGCGGCGACGGGAAACCCGCTCTGCGACGGCGCGGGCGACGATCTGCTCTACGGGCGACGGGGCGGGCAGACGGACATGGTCCTCCGCAGACGAAGCGGCCGCCTCGAGCGCGCTCGTAATGACCTCGTCCGCATCGGCCACCGAATTGAGCGGCTGCGACAGCTTGCTGCCGTCGCGGTAGAGCGCGATGGCCTTGGTCATGAGGCTCCAGCTCTCGCGGTAGATCATCTTCACATCCTCCACCGTGGCGGTGTTGGGCATGTTGATGGTCTTGGAGATCGCGCCGCTGATGAAGGGCTGCGCAGCCGCCATGATGCGCACGTGGCCCATGGGGTCGATGAAGCGGGTGCCCGAGGCGCCGCACTTGGTGGCGCAGTCGAAGACGGGCAGGTGCTCGTCCTTGAGGTGGGGTGCACCCTCGACAGCCATGGTACCGCAGACGAAGCGGTTGGCTGCGCCGATCTGGTCGCGGGTGAAGCCGAGGCGACCGAGCATGTTGAAGCTCGGGTCGGCCATCTCCTTCTCCGAGAAGGAGAGGCTGGTGGTGCAGAAGGCGGTGCCCAGCGTGGCGGGGTTGAAGAGGAACTGGATGTCGAAGGCCCACGGGGCCTGCGCCTCGAGCTTCGCAAGAACCTCGTCCGTGAAGCCCTTGGCACGGAGCGAGTCGTGGTTGATGCCGGGCGCGCCCTTGAAGGTCAGGTTGCCGGTAGCGTGCTTGATGATCTCGTCGATCTGCACGGCACCGTAGCCGAGCCGCTCAAGGGCCGCGGGGACCGACTGGTTGATGATCTTGAGGTAGCCGCCGCCGGCCAGCTTCTTGAACTTCACGAGGGCGAAGTCGGGCTCGATGCCGGTGGTGTCGCAGTCCATAACGAGGCCGATGGTGCCGGTCGGGGCGATGACCGAGACCTGGGCATTGCGGTAGCCGTGCGTCTGACCGGCCTCGAGCGCGCGGTCCCAAGCGGTGCGTGCGGCCTCCAGCAGCGGGGAAGGGCAGAGGCGAGCATCGATGCCCATGGGCTTGATGGTCAGTCCCTCATACTCGCTCGGAGCGGCGGCGTAGGCAGCGCGGCGGTGGTTGCGGATAACGCGGAGCATGGGCTCAGCGTTGCGCACGTAGCCTGGGAAGGGGCCGAGCTCGGAGGCCATCTCGGCGGAGGTCGCATAGGACTCGCCGGTCAGGATGGCGGTCAGGGCGCCAGTCCAGGCGCAGGCCCGCTCGCTGTCGTAGGGAATGCCGTTGATCATCAGCAGGGTGCCGATGTTGGCGTAGCCCAGGCCGAGCGTACGGAACTCGTAGGAGTTTTGAGCGATCTGGCGGCTTGGGTACTGCGCCATGAGCACGCTCACCTCGAGGACGACGGTCCAGAGGCGGATTGCGTGACGGTAGGCATCGATGTTGAAGCCGGCGGGCGTATGCAGCTTGGCGAGGTTGATGCTCGCGAGGTTGCAGGCCGTGTCGTCGAGGAACATGTACTCGGAGCAGGGGTTGCTCGCGCGGATGGGGCCATCGGTGGGGCAGGTGTGCCACTCATTGATGGTCGTGTCGTACTGCAGGCCGGGGTCGGCGCAGGCCCAAGCGGAGTAGGCGATGCGGTCCCAGAGCTCGCGGGGGTCGAGCTCGCGCTGGACCTTGCCGTCGGTGCGGCGGATGAGCGGCCAGCTGGAGCCAGGCTCGTCGATGGCCTTGAAGAACCGGTTGGGCACCCGCACCGAGTTGTTCGAGTTCTGACCGCCAACGGTGCGGTAGCCTTCGCCGTTCCAATCGGTGTCGTAGGTCTCGAAGTCCATCTTGGTGAAGCCCTGCTTGGCAAGCTGGAGCACACGGGCAATGAGGTTCGACGGCGTGCCACCTTCGATTGCCGCGCGGAGTGCGGTGGCGAGCTGGCCGTTCTTCTTCGGGTCGAACTTGATCGCCGCGTCGGGCACTGCAGCGCAGGCATCGAACACGCGAAGAAGTGCCTTCTTGATCGACTTGGAGCCGGCCATGAGCGCGGCAACCTTCTGCTCCTCCGTGACCTTCCAGTCGACGAAGGCCTCGACGTCCGGGTGATCGAGGTCGAGGCAGACCATCTTGGCTGCCCGGCGGGTCGTACCACCCGACTTGATGGCTCCGGCAGCGCGGTCGCCGATGGCGAGGAAGCTCATCAGGCCGCTCGAACGACCGCCGCCCGAGAGGCGCTCGTCTTCACCGCGGATCATCGAGAAGTTGGTGCCCGTGCCGCTGCCATACTTGAAGAGGCGTGCCTCGCGGGTCCAGAGGTCCATGATGCCATTCTCATTCACCAGGTCGTCGTTGACGCTCTGGATGAAGCAGGCGTGCGGCTGCGGGTGGGTGTAGGCGTCGACCGAGGCGGTGAGTACGCCTGAGACAGGGTCCACATAGTAGTGGCCCTGAGACGGTCCGTTGACGCCGTAGGCCCAGTGGAGGCCCGTGTTGAACCACTGCGGCGAGTTGGGCGCCGCAATCTGCGCTGCCAGCATGTAGCGCATCTCATCAAAGAAGGTCCGCGCGTCCTCTTCGCTCGAGAAGTAGTTGTGCTTGAAGCCCCAGTAGACCCAGCAACCGGCCATGCGATCGAAGACCTGGCGGGCATCAGTCTCGCCGGTTGTCCGCGACTTGAGGTCTAGGCCTGCCAGCGCCTCCTCGTCTGCCTCCATCGGCTGCAGCCACTCGGGAACTCCCGCCTCAGCAACCCGCTTCAGCGCCTTCGGAACGCCCGCCTTGCGGAAGTACTTCTGCGCCAGGATGTCAGTTGCTGTCTGAGTCCAGCCTTCAGGGACACCCACCTTCTCGGCCTTGAAGACGACCGTACCGTCGGGGTTGCGGATTTCGCTCGTGCGCTCCGTAAACGAGAGCTTTGCGTAGGGGTCGGTGCCGGCGGTGGTGAAGAGGCGCGTGAACTTCATGAATGACCTTCGAGGGGATGATGCGGGCGGTTTGAATCGAAGAGATGAATGCAGAAGAGACAGGTTGTCGCGCAGGTCGGGGCCTGCGTCTCGCGCAACGGTCGACCCGGTGTGCGGTTAGGCAGCCCGCGGAGGCAGCGGCGGTCGGTTCAGACGGCCGCCAAGCTCGCGATGCGTTGCACTTTGGAGTGCCCTCGATCGGTGAGCAAATTTTTGGTGGGGCTGACGCAACATCATGTGGGGTGCCGTGCTCGTGACCACAAGATGTGGACATTCGTTGTCGAGGGAGGGACTCCATTCTTGCCACCCGCGGAGTTGGGTTGTCAACGCAAACGCATCTCCCCCTCGTCGCCGCCGGCACGATTCTCGGCGCACCGTTTTTCAGGGACTTAGAAGCCGAATCGGGGCGTACTGCAGATGCTGTGCCACTTCGCTTCGGGTTTTGTCGAAGGTTGAAAATCGGCGAATCTCGCGCCCATTCGCCACCTTCCGCAACTCCCCGCCCGTCGTGCCCATCCGACCACCGTCAGGCCCCTATCACCGAAAAAAGATCGGCAGATCGGAACCCTACGACTTCCATCCCATCAGCCGAAAAAACACCTTGCGCTCTGCCGCTTTCATCTCCCGCTCGTCGCGCTTTGTCGCATGGTCATAGCCCAGCAGATGGAGATAGCCGTGCACGATCAGGAAGAGCACCTCTTCCCGCTCGCCCCAAGGCCTCTCCAGCCCCAACTCCTCACAGACCCGCGCACGATGTTCGCCACTGCCAACCATCCGGCGCGCCGTCTCCACAGACACCGCGATGTCGCCGAGCAGGTCGGGCGTCACCGAGGCATCTTCCGACTCCTGCATTGCGAACGAGAGCACATCGGTGGGCTTGTCGTATCCGCGGAAGTCCCGGTTGAGCTGCCGAATCTCCTCGTCGTCCGTCAGAAGCACCGTCGCCTCGACACTCTCAGGCTGCGAGCTGCAGGCAGGCAGCGCCTCGAGCTTCCTTCGGAACCAGGCCTGGTCCGCTGCGGCCAACCCCGTCTTGCCCCGTCGTGTCATCAGTGTGATCATTCACTCTCTCCCTCTGGCTTCTGCGGTTCGACCTTGGGGAGCTCTTCCCCCGTCTGCTCCGCTGCCTGCTCTACGGCCGCCGGCGCTGGGGGCGCAGCCGGCGCCGGCCGCCAATCCCGCGGCTCGTTCCAGCCCCGGTTCTCGAAGCGCGGCCCCCGCTCGGGCCTGAGCCGGTATCCTCGGTCGCGCTGGTAGGGATCTTCTTGCAGCTCCTGCTCCCGCTCCAGCGCCTCCTGGCGATCGTAGGCCGCAACCACGCGACGCACCAACGGGTGGCGCACCACGTCCACCTCTTCGAAACGCACAACCGAGACGCCCTCCAGCCCTTCGAGGATCCGTGCAGCGTGGGTGAGACCCGAGGTCTGCTTCTCGATGAGATCCACCTGGCTCGCGTCGCCCGTCACCACCGCGCTTGAGCCATAGCCGATCCGGGTGAGGAACATCTTCATCTGCTCCCGCGTGGCGTTCTGCGCCTCGTCGAGGATGATGAAGGAGTCGTTGAGTGTGCGGCCTCGCATGAATGCCAGTGGCGCTACCTCGATGATGCCCCGCTGCATCCACTGGCTCGCCTTCTCGAAGTCGAGCATCTCGTTGAGCGCATCGTAGAGCGGTCGGAGGTAGGGGTTCACCTTCTCCTGAAGATCGCCAGGCAGGAACCCGAGCTTCTCGCCCGCCTCGACCGCAGGACGCGCGAGCACAATCCGCTTCACCTTCCGCTTGAGCAGCGCGGAGACCGCCATCGCCATGGCGAGGTAGGTCTTGCCGGTTCCCGCCGGTCCGATGCCGAAGACGAGCGGGTGGTTGCGGATAGCGTCTACGTAGTGCTTCTGCGTGAGCGTCTTGGGTGAGATGTTTCGGCCGGACGAGCCGGTGATGACGGAGTCGAGGAAGATGCGTCGGAGGTCGGTGTCGGGCGCCTCCTTGAGCAGGCTGATTGCGCGGGTAACATCGGTCGTCGCCAGCGCGTAGCCATCTGCGACGATACCGTAGAGCTGCACCAGCACGTTCCGCGCGATGACGGCGTCGGCGGGGTCGCCGGTGATGGTCAGCTTGTTTCCCTTCCAGAGAATGTCGACCGTGAGTTCGTGCTCGATGATGCGAAGAAACTCGTCGCGGTGGCCGAAGACCGAGCGGGCAATGTTGGTGTCGTCGAACTCGAAGGACTGAGAGCTCATGCGTCCGCGGCCTCACAAAGGGGAGGGCCGACGCTACAGGATTGAAGCACCGGCGCAAGCCGCCCCGGAACCGCTCACTGCCGCCACGGCAGGAGCGTGTAGCCGTCGCTGTTTGCCGCAAAATAGGGCTGTCCGAGCCGACCTGTTGCGCGGAGCTGGGCCGCGCCCAGCCAGCGGCCCGTCACCAGCTCGTCGAGATGTTTCGGGTAGCGTCCCGCGTTCTCGTGGAAGGCGGCGATCGCCTCGCGGGTCATCACCATCTTGGCAGCTTCTTCAGCATGGTCACGACCGACCGGCGGCTGTCGCAGCGTCGCTGCAGCCGCGCTCTCGCGGAAGGCCAGCAGCGGCTCAATCAGCGTCGACGCAACCAGAAATCCCCCCATCGCCCAGGCTGCCGAGA
>JBIIFW010000010.1:0-22852 GCA_044236985.1 Bradymonadia bacterium
CTTAGGAGCGGTCTTCATGGTCCGGAAAATCAGGGTTCGTTACGTGGTCGTCGCCGCGTCGGTCGCCCTGCTCGTTGTGACGGCCGCGGCGAATTCGCCGAGCGTAGCGCGAAATCTGCGAGGGCTCATCGTGGAGGAGCAGGGTTACTCCGCGTCGGGTGAGGATGCGGAGTCGAGTTTGGACGACGGTGCCCGGCTCGGGACGTGGCTCCACGAGAGCACGAAGCTGGCAGAGCACCCAGTTCTGGGGTTCGGCATCTTCCACCGTGGCGGTGCGTCGCCCCTCTGGTCAACGGGCAGCCACAACTTCTTTCTTCAGATGTTCCTGGAGGCCGGCCTGCTGGGTGGCGCTGCCTTCCTCTGGTTCTTCTGGAACCTCTGGCGTGCCACGCAGACGCTCCAGCGCGAGGCTCGGATTGGTGGCCAGGCAGTGCTGCTAACCATGGGCTTCGGCGCCATGGGTGGTGAGTACCTCTACGGTGATGCTCCGCTCTACTGCTTCCTGATAGCCCTCTGGATGCTCACCATCCCTGCAGAGGTCGGTACCGTGGCAGTCGCGTCGGTGCCGGCCCCGAGTGGGCGCCGACGGAGGAGCGGTCAGCCGCGCAGGTCGGAGAGCGCAAACAGCGCGCGGAGCGGGATGCCGGCGTCAGCAAGTGCCTCAGCGCCGCCTTCGCCACGGTCGACGACGCAGAGCGCCCCGAGCACCTGAAACCCTTCGGCCTGCGCCGCGCGCACCGCATCGAGGGTTGAGCCACCGGTTGTTACGGTGTCATCAAGCACAACAACCGCTGCGCCGTCTGGCAGATCACCGGCACGCTCGATGCGCTTGCCTGTGCCGTGGTCCTTCGGCGCTTTGCGGACGAGAAAGCCAGCAAGCGGGCGGCCTTGCGCGAAGGCAGCCATGCTGGTCGCAGTGGTGAGCGGGTCGGCACCCAGCGTGAGCCCTCCGACAGCGGCCGGTGCCCATCCTGCCGCATCGAGTTCGCTCAGCAGGAGGCGACCGATGAGGGTCGCGCCTTCTGCGGTGAGCGACGTCTTGCGGAGGTCGATGTAGAAGTCGCTCCGCTTGCCGCTCGCGAGCAGGAAGTCTCCCGTCCGGAAGGAGTGCTCACGAATCAGCTCAAGCAATCGTGCGCGGTCAGACATTCTACTGCTCGTCAGAACGGACCCGCGCGGGGGTGCGTGAGAGCAGTGCGAGCTGCTCGGTAGAGGCGCTCGCTGCCACGGAGGCGGGCTTCTTCGGCGCCGCGCGGCTCACCCGCTCTGTAGCGGGGATGCTCTCGCTGCGCGTCGGCGCTGCGCCACGCGAGGGGCGCGCTGGCGGCAGCTGCGCAGGGTCGCTGTTGGCTTCGAACCGGCCGCGGAGGGTGGCGCCCGCCTCGATCGAGAGCGAGGTCGCGGTCAGGTCGCCTTCAAGCTCTGCCGAGCGCTCGAGCAGGGCCCTGTCCTCAATCTGAACATTGCCGATGACTTTGCCGCCGATGCGAATTGCCGTTGCCGCCACATCGCCCACCAGCTGGGAGGTGGCCTCGAGCAGCAGAGAGCCGTCGAGCTGAATGTTGCCTTCAATTGCGCCGGCAACCGTGAGGTCGCCGGAGCCCACGACGCTGCCCGTGATGCGGGTGGAGGCGCCGATTCTATGGGTCGCGTTGCTCATCAATGCACCTTTCCGATCGGTTGTGCTTAGACGTCCATCTCGATGTGACCCTTGAAGGTCGCACCCTCGGCGATCTGAATGCGGGGGGCGCGGAGGTCGCCGATGACGCGGGCGTTGGTTGCCACATCGATGCGGTCGGTCGCGACGAGGTTGCCGGTCACGCTGCCGTAGACCTTGATCTCGCTCGCCTCGACATCGGCCTCAACCACGCTGCCCTTCTCGATGATGACGACATCGGTGAGCGAGATCTTGCCTTTGACGGCGCCGTAGATGGTGAGGGGCTCGTTGCCGCCAATCTCGCCGTCGACCGTGAGGCCGGCTCCGATAACGGTTCCGGAGGGTTGGGGCGTTGCGGTGCGGGCTTGCGTCGTGATTGCCATGGGGTGTCCTTGACGGCCTAGGAGGCCGAGCGGTTGGAAGGTGTGATGGTGACTGTAGCGCTGAGCGTAGCGCCGGGCTGCATGTCGAAATTGTCGGCTGTGAGCTCGCCGCGGAGCGATCCGGGCGCCTCTAGACGAGCGATGTCACCCACCAGGGCGCTACCGGTGTAGTCGCCGCGCACGATGAACTGATCGGTCTTGATGTCGCCCGTGAGCGAGGCGTCGGCCTCGAGCGTCACCGTGCCGTCGACCTCAACGCCGCCTTCAATCCCGCCGAGGATGGTCAAACCACCCGTGCCGGAGATGCTGCCGACGATCGTTGTCGACCGACCGATGGTGTTGGCGACCGTGGGTTGTGAGTTCGTGGAGCGCTGCATGGTTGCCGACCGTCGTCTGGGGGGTGAGACAACGGCCCTGCGTATCCCTGCCCCCGCGGAGTGTCAATCAGCGTCGAGCCCTGAGAGCCAAGCCGGTGAAGTTGCTGGCGTGCGCTGTCGCAGGAGACGGCTCCAGCCTCCGGCGGAGAGCAGGTCGAGCTCTGCGTTGATGGCTGCGATGCGGGCAACCTTCTCCCAGACCTGGTCAGCTGCGAGCTGTTTGGCCATCAGTTCACCCTGCAGCGTCCGCCGTTCGACGAAGAGACCGATGGCACGGCGCGCCTGCTCACGAATCGTCTCTCGACGCTTTGCGGAAGCGCTCACGGCCTCCGCCCGGAGCCTGGTGTCGTCTTCGACCCGTCCGTCGAAATCCCAGTCCAGTTTGAGTGTCAGATAGTGCACATCTGTGCTGCTCTGGCCCTCACTCCAGCGCAGGTCGACGCCCTCCGGCGCCAGTGCCTCGTCGAATGCGTCGGTACGGCTCCGCGCTGAGTCGGCATCGCCGTCGGCGCGGAAGGAGTAGGTGAGCGAGACATCGGAGGGGCTCCAGCGCGGGCCGGCCGCTTGCGCGCCCGCCTCGCCGCTCGGGGTTCTCTGTTCGATCAGCCCCACCAGTTCAGCGATTGAGGGCTCCCAACTGAGCGGCGTTGGCTCGGGCTGGGCAGCCTGGCCGAGCGCCGGCAGGAGCATGGGCGTTAGCGCTGCGGCCAGCACAAGGGCTACGCTGAGGTGCAGGCGGCTCACGGCTGCGCTCCAGGCTCGATGCTGTAGGTTGGCCAGGAGAGTCCCGAACCGGCAGGGTCGGCGCTGCCGTTGGGATCGAGGGACCACCCAGCCGCTGCAGGCGGAACCAGAAAGGCGAGCGGAGCGTCCGACGGTCTATCGCGCCAGACCGCAACCAGCAGCGCACTCCAGGCAGCGTCGTCTTGCCGGCCAGAGCGGGCGGTTGGTGTACCGACAGCGTCGGAGCGTTCCGCTGCGAGTTCGCCCGTCGCCTGCAGCGACAGGGAGGCGGGGAGCAGCCGCGCAGAAACCATGCGGGGCGGCAGGCAGCCGCAGAGGGTCAAGAGGAGGACAAATCGCTTCATGGAGACCTCGGAGAGAGGGGTGGTGAATCCCTTCTCGTCGTTCGCGGCGATTTGTTGCGTCAGAGCTGCGTGATCGGTGCAGAAAATCGTTCGGAGAGTTTCTGCAGGAGGCTGGTATGCACGCCGCCGAAGGCCGAGCCGGAGAGTCCAGCGAAGAGGTCGCCGGGCTGCGCGTGTGCGGCAACATAGGTGGCGATGTCGGCCGGGTCGGCGATGAGGTGGGTCTCTTTGCCGCCCTCGCGGATGGTCTCCGCCAGCTTCGGAATGGAGATCTTCTCATCGTCTGCGAGGCTGTCTTTGCGCCACGGCTCGCTGAAGATCACAACATCGGCCGACGCGAAGGCAGCGGGATATTCGTCCTGGAAGACGGCGCGGCGCGAGGTGTTGCTCTTGGCCTCGAAGGCGGCCCAGATGCGGCGCGTGGGAAAGCGCATCCGGATCGCGGCGAGGGTCTCGCGGACGGCGGTCGGGTGGTGGGCAAAGTCGTCGATGACGACGATGTTGTTGACGACGCCCTTGATCTCCTGCCGCTTCTTCACGCCTTCGTAGGTTCCAGCGGCGTCGATGCACTGCTGCAGGGTGAGGCCGGCCGACAGCGCCAGCCCCGTCGCGCCCAGGAAGTTGCGCACATTGTGGAGGCCCATCGTGGCGATGCGCCCCTCGACGGTGCCAAGGTCGCGATGGGTCATGCGGATGTAGGTTCCGCGCTCGTCGGAGCCGGTCATCTCGGCATGGAGGGTGTTGTCTGGGCCGAAGCCGAAGGTCTCGATGCGGGCTGAGGCATGGGCGGCGCAAAGCTTGGCACGCTCGTCCTCGCCGTTCACCCAGACAACGCCGGCGGGATCTACCTGCGCGGCGAACTTGCTGAAGACCTCTTCGATCGACTCGATGTTCGGATAGATGTCGGCGTGGTCGAACTCCACGTTGTTGATGGCGGCAGCGAAGGAGGGGTAGTGCCAGAACTTGGGCACCTTATCGAAGTAGGCAGTGTCGTATTCGTCGCCCTCGACGACGAAGGGGAGCCCCTCGCCAAGGCGGAAGTTGGAGTCGAAGTTCCGCGTCACGCCGCCGATGAAGAAGGAGGGGTCGAGACCGGCCTCGTGGAGCAGCCAGGAGAGGATGCTCGAGGTGGTGGTCTTGCCGTGGGTACCGGTCACGGTGAGCAGCTGGCGCTCGGGGAAGAAGAAGAGCCGGAGCGCCTCAGGCATGCTGAGGAAGGGGAGGCCGCGCTCGACGGTCGCGATGGCCTCGGGGTTATCGCGGCGCGAGATGTTCCCGACGACGACGAGGTGGGTGTCGGGGGCGATGTGGCTGGCGTCGTAGCCCGACATGATTGTCAGGCCGCGCGCCTCGAGCCAGGTGCTCATGGGAGGATAGGCCATCGCGTCGGAGCCGGAGACACGGTAGCCGCGCTGTGCAAACATGGCGGCGAGCGTTCCCATCGCGGTGCCGCAGATGCCGATGATGTGGACGTTGCGGATGGTGTCGAGGGGGGGAAGCGGAGGCAGTTCGCGGCGTGCAGGTGCGGTCATGGAGCGTTCCGTCGCGTGATGTCGACAAGGAGGTCGAGGCGGGAGATGGTGAAGGGCGAGGTGGTAACGGTGTCGCCGCCCTCTGGAGCGAGCAGGGCGAACTGGGTGCCGGCAGCGAGCGCGGTGGCTCGATCCACCTCACTGTCGCCCACAAAGAGCAGCCCTGCCAAATTTTGGTCGGGCAGGTTGTGTGCAAAGCAGGTGAGCATGCAGGGGTGAGGCTTTGCCTCTACGAAGGTGTCGCCGCCTACGACGCGATCGAAGAGGTCGTGCCAGCCCTTCTGCGCGAGGATGATATGGGCAAAGCGCTCCATCTTGTTCGTCGACAGCATGAGCGGGAGCCCCTGTTGGCGCAGGGTTCGGAGGGTCGCGGTGGCGCCCTCCATCTCTGGCGAGCCATCACGAACGGAGGCCTCATAGTGGCTGCGGTAGGAGGCGAGGGCGCTCTCGACCTGTGCACCGCGCAGCTCCGGGAAGGAGGTCTCGACGAAGTGGCGGATACCCCATCCGATGCCCCGCGCGAGCCGCTCGCGCGACTGCTCCGGCAGGCCGAGCTCTCGGCGCGCTGCGTTCATCGAGGCGGTGAGGCCGGCCTCGGAGTCGATGAGCGTCCCGTCGAGGTCAAATGCGACGGCAGAAATGGCGGTCATGGTCTCCGGCATGTTGAAGAAGTCGGAGGTCGGTGCTAGCCTACGCCCCCTTCGCCGCAAGTTCGGCGCATGCGTTCGTAGCTCAGTTGGATAGAGCGTTGGCCTCCGGAGCCAAAGGTCGCAGGTTCGACCCCTGCCGGACGTACTTACAAAGAAGCCACCAGACCGGAGAACGGGCTGGTGGCTTCTTCGTGTCTGGCACCTGCTTCAAACTGCACAGGCGCCGCGTTGCGACCGGCTAGCCGCCGTATTCCGTCTGGAGCATCTTGGCGATGGTCTGGAGCTGCATGTTCGACGTGCCCTCGTAGATCTTGCCGATCTTGGAGTCGCGGAAGAACTTCTCAGCCGGATACTCCTTGGTGAAGCCGACGCCGCCGAGGAACTCGATCGCGAGCGATGCCGTGCGCTCGGCCACCTCTGAGGCGAAGAGCTTGGCCATGGCAGCCTCCTTCACGAAGGGCTTCTTGGCATCCTTCAGCCGGGCCGCGTTGTAGACCATCAGCCGGGCGGCCTCGATCTCCATCGCGACGCGGGCATACTGGAACTGCATGCCCTGGAAGCTGGCGAGCTTCTGGCCGAACTGCTCGCGCTCGAGCATATACTTCATGGAGTAGTCGAAGGCTCCCTGTGCCAGACCGAGCATCTGGGCGCCGATGCCGATGCGGCCCTCGTTGAGGGTCTCGATGGCGATCTTGTAGCCCTTGCCGACATCGCCGAGCACCTGGTTGTCGGGGACGAAGCAGTCCTCGAAGACGAGCTCGCAGGTGCTCGAGGCGCGGATGCCGAGCTTGTCTTCCTTCTTGCCGATGGAGAAGCCGGCTGCGTCGCGCTCCACGAGGAAGGCGGTGATGCCGCGGTAGCCCTTCGAGAGGTCGACGTTGGCAAAGACGATGAAGAGGTTGCTCTCGCCGGCGTTGGTGATCCAGAGCTTGCGGCCCGTGAGCGACCAGCCGCCCTCGCGACGCTCGGCGGTGGCACGGAGTGCGAAGGCGTCGGAGCCCGAGCCTGCCTCGCTGAGCGCGTAGGAGCCGATCCAGGAGGAGGCCAGCTTGGGCAGGTACTTCTGGCGGATCTCTTCGGTGCCGAAGTTGAGCACCGCGTTGACGACGAGCGTGTTCTGAACATCCATAAGGACCGAGATGCTCGGGTCGACCTGCGCGATGGCCTCGATGGCCAGGATGGCACTGAACATGTCGGCGCCCGCGCCGCCGTAGGCCTCGGGGATCTCGATGCCCATGATGCCCAGCTGGAACAGCTCGGGGATGAGCGCCTTATCGACCGCGGCCGCCTGGTCCATGCTGTGCACGCGGGGGCCGATGCGCTCGCGGGCGAAGGCGAGCACGGTGTCGCGGAAGAGGGTCTCGTCTTCTGAAAGCTGGGTCAACGGCAGGGTGCTCAAGGCGGTTCTCCGGTCTGGTGCGGCTGCTGGCATCGCAGTCGCGCGCAGCCTAGTCACTCAGGCGAAAGGCAAAAGCCCCTCGTGCAGTGAGCAGTGCATTTCGCATCGTCCCGCCGATCGGGGTCAGTGCCACTTCCTTGACGGAGCCTGCCTATCACCATACCTCGCCGCGCAGCCTGCCCATGGATGAGGTGCCCGATGAGCGACGCAGTCTATCCCAACCCGACCTCCACGGCGCTGCTGGTCATCGACATCCAGGAGCGGTTGATTGGGGCGATGGAGCCGGAGAGCGCGCAGCGCATGGTGCGGCAGACCGAGCTTCTGATCGTGACGGCTGCGGAGTTCGGTTGGCCCGTGGTCTACTCGGAGCAGTATCCCAAGGGGCTCGGGCCTACGGTCGAGAGCCTGCGTGCGCCCCTTGAGGCCTGCGGCGCCCGCAGGTTGGAGAAGGTGGAGTTCTCCTGCTTCCGGAACGCTGCCTTCGCCGCCGATATCATGCCCACGCTGCCGAACCACATCATCGTGGCCGGCATGGAGGCCCACATCTGCGTGCTGCAGACGGTTACCGACCTTCAGGCGCGCGGCCATCAGATCTTCGTTCCGCTTGACGCGGTGAGCAGCCGACAGGCCGACGCGCGCGAGAACGGCCTTGCGCTCATGGCTCGCGCAGGTGCGGTGGTGACCAACGCGGAGTCGGTCGTCTTCTATGCGCTGCAGCGGGCAGGAACGGAGCGGTTCAAGCGGCTCCAGGCGCTCATCAAGTAGCGCCTCATTCCGTGCTGCCGCTGGCTAGCCTTCGGCCTGCGCGATGAGAACAAACTTCTTTCGGGCATGGTCGGCGCGGGTCCGGATCTCTTCGAGCTTGAGCTCGTGGTAGGGCTCCTTGCGGGCGTCGAGGACCCAGGTCCAGGTCGCGTCGCTGGTCGGAAAGACGACGTCTCCGTCTTTGACCGTTGCCTCGCCGACGAGGGAGCCATCGACGCGATAGAGGAGCAGTTTTCCGTCAGCCATGGTGTTTGCCTCAAAGGGGTAGGCCGCAGCGGGCCGTTCAGATTCAGGTTGGCCTGTTAGGCGAAACGGCGCTCGCTGGCGACCCATTCGCGTGGGGTAGCGAGCAGGGAGCCCTCATCGATGAAGTAGACGACAGTGGGTAGGGCGCGGCGCGCAGCCTCTTCATGTTGGAAGGCGGCCTCTGCGAAGGCGGCGGCGCCGTCGCGGCTGAGCGGTGCGACAAAGAGGTGGTCGGGTGAGGCGGCGGCCAGCATCAGTCCGTGGCGGGCGCGGTCGAAGAGGTGGGTTGCCAAGATGGTGAGCCGAGCAGCGTCTGCGCCGTCGCCGTGAAAGGCGCGCTCCATGGGGTAGCTTGCGCCCTCTACTGGCCGGAAATCAGCGCGGGTACGGTGGAGCAGCATCGAGGCCGCTGCCCGCTCGATGCGCTCGGGATGGACACTCCATTCTTCGCGGAGCCGCTCTGTGATGGCGAATCGGCGGTCGCGCCCCTCGAAGACGAAGTAGAGCGTGTGGTGGTCGTTGAGCTTCCAAGCAACCAGCGGCTCGCCTGCAATCGCGGCATATCCACGCCCGAAGACGGCCGTATCGAGCAGGCTCGTGATGGAGGCTGCGGCTGAAACGAAGTCGAACTTGGAGGCGGCGGGCAGGCAGGGTGCGGCGAGAGCAAAGGCTGCTCCGCGGAGGAAGGCGCCGTCGTCACTGCCGTCGAGCTGCGCGTCGAACCACGAGGCCGCCACCCGCTTGCGCGCCTTGGGCTGCTCGTCGGACCAGAGGTCGAGCGCGCCGTCGACATCTGTCCAGCAAAGTCCATTGGCAGTGAGCAGCGCGCCGCGCTCGGAGGAGGTCGTCATGCCGAGAACTGCGACAGTGCGGCGCGCATCCGGCGGAGGGTCTCCGCCTGACCGACCACCGCGATGGTCTCGTAGATCGGCGGGCTGACGGCGTCGCCCGTGAGCGCAATGCGGACAGGCTGCGCGAGCTTGCCGAGGCCGAGGCCGGAGCTCTCGAGCACGCCCTTCACGGCCGCCTCGATGTCGGCGGGTTCGAAGCTTGTGAGGGCTTCGAGCGCCGCGATGAGCTGCTCAAATCCAGGCTTTGATGCACCCGACATCCACTTCTTCACCGCAGCCTCCGCGTAGGCAGCAGGCGCCTGCCAGGCGAAGAGTGCGCCGTCGGCCAGCTGGACCAAGTTCAGCGAACGCTCGCGCAGCGCCTCGACCAGCATCAAGAACTTCGCGTCGACCTCGGTCTCCACGCCGCGCGCCCTGAGGAAGGGCAGCGTGCGCTCGGCGAGCGTCTGGGTGGAGAGGCGTTTCATCCACTGGGTGTTGACCCACGACATCTTGTCTTCGTCGTAGCGGCCAGAGCCGCGGTTGACGTCGATGACGTCGAACTTCGCGATGAGCTCGTCGTAGGAGAAGATCTCCTGATCTCCATGCGACCAACCGAGCCGTGCGATGTAGTTCACCACGGCCTCGGCGAGGTAGCCTTGGTCGCGGTAGTGCTGGACCGAGGCGGAGCCCTTGCGCTTGGAGAGGCCGTCAACGAGCGGCAGGTGGCCAAACTCCGGCGGGTTGTGGCCGAGCGCCTTGTAGAGCTGGTACTGGCGGAAGGTGTTGCTCATGTGGTCCTGACCGCGGACAACATGGGTGACGCCCATGAAGGAGTCGTCGCAGACCACCACAAAGTTGTAGGTCGGGGTGCCGTCGGAGCGGACGATGATGAGGTCGTCGAGCTCTTCGTGGTTCACGGTGACGTCACCGAGGACAAGGTCGTGAACGGTCGTCTCGCCGGTCTGCGGCATCTTGAAGCGGACGGTGAAGGCGGCGTCGCCCTCGGGTGCATCGGTCCGGTTGCGCCAACGGGCGTCATACTTCGGGGGGCGGCCCTCGGCGATGGCGGTCTCGCGCATCGTCACGAGCTCTTCGGCAGTGCAGTAGCACTTGTAGGCGAGGCCGCGGTCGAGGAGGTCATGCGCCAGCCGGACATGCTCGTCGCGGCGCGAGGACTGGATGACCATGTCTTCGTCGTGATGGATGCCCAGCCATTCGAGCCCCTCGATGATGGCGTGCATGGACTGCTCGGTGGAGCGCTCGAGGTCGGTGTCCTCGATGCGGAGCAAGAGTTTGCCGCCCGTGTGCTTGGCATAGAGGAAGTTGAAGAGCGCAGTCCGTGCGCCGCCGATGTGAAGATAGCCAGTCGGGCTGGGGGCAAAACGGAGGCGGATCGACATGGGGGATGGCTCGCAAGACGGGCGCAAATCGGGCGCAGATTCAAGGTGCGGCGCTGTTACCACTGGCCCTTCGGAGCGTCAACGCGCCGTCAGGTCGCGCAGTGGCCGGTGTCGCAGCTGTCGGCACGCTTGAGGCGCGGCAGGAAGGGGCGCAGGTTCATGAAGCCCCAGTAGCCCGCCTGCATCGCAAGGCCCGCGCCGGGCAGCGCCGCGAGCCGGACTGCAAAGCTGAAGGCGGGGATGCGCTTCCAGATTTCCACGAAGGCCAGCGGCCCCGTGAAGATGGTGCCGGAGCCATCCTTGGCGTGGAAGCGTCGGTTGACCTCCTTAACATCGAGCCCCTCCGCCTCTGCCGAAAAGTTGGCCTCGGTGATGTCGATGAAGGCGATGCGCCCGTCGTTCGAGCGGCGTTGGTAGACCGCGATTTCTCGGGCGCAGAGCGGGCAGAGGCCATCGAAGTAGACGCGGAGCGGGGCAGACATGTGAGACTCCTTGAGGATGGCCAATGCTGCGCATCCGCGCCTTGGGTCGCAAGGCAGGCGGGGCAGATACTTCTAGAATGATTCGGCGCGGCCGAAGGTTCGGCACGGTGCGTCGGAAGTGGATTTTTGGCAGGTCTGCGACCATAGAGGGGGCCGTTGAAACCCTGTGAGGCAGCGAGGCGGCGAGGATGATCGGATGCGATGCTGAACTGATGCTCCGCGCGCTGCCGGGTATCCCGATTGTGCAGCCGGGCGACGACCTTGGCCGGCTCGTCCGTGAGGCACTCGTCCGGGCCGGTCTCGAACTGCAGCGCGGCGATGTTGTTGTGGTCGCGAGCAAGCTGGTTTCGCGGAGCGAAGGTCGCTTCGTTGCCCTGTCGAGCGTCTTGCCGGGCGACGAGGCGGTGGCGATGGCGTCGCGCTGTGGCAAGGACCCGCGGGTTGTCGAGATGATCCTGTCCGAGTCTTCTGCGGTTGTGCGTGAGACCTCCGCGGCCATCATCGTCCGTCACCGGCTCGGGTTTGTCTGCGCCAACGCCGGCATCGACTTCAGCAACGCTCGCCCTGCCGATGCCAATGCGGAGACCTGGATGCTCCTGCTCCCGGTTGCTCCGGACGCCTCTGCCGAGAGCCTCCGACAGATGCTGGCAGAGGACTGCGACGGCGTAGGTGTGGTGATCTCGGACTCCTTTGGGCGGCCCTTCCGCATCGGCACCCTCGGCGCCGCCATCGGGCTCGCCGGCCTGCCGGCGTTATGGGACCAGCGCGGCCGGACTGATCTCTTTGGGCGGACGCTGGAAATCACCGTCACCGGGCTGGCAGATCAGGTGGCCGCAGCAGCCGACCTGGTGGCCGGTCAGGCCGACGAGGGCCGTGGCGTTGTCCTCGTCCGGGGCCTCCATTTTGAGCCCACTGCGAGCGCCGCCTCGCAGCTCTCCCGTGCGCCGGAACAGGATGTCTTCGCGCCGGGTGGCCATCGGACGAGGCCCGCGTGAGGGTTGTTCTGCTTGCAGGAGGCGTGGGCGGTGCCCGGCTCGCGCAGGGTCTAGCAGCTGAGCTCAGCCCGGAGCAGCTGACGGTGGTGGTCAACACGGGCGATGACTTCGACCACTGGGGGCTCCGGATCTGCCCTGACCTCGACACCGTAACCTACACGCTTGCTGGGCTTGCACCCGAGGAGCGGGGCTGGGGGCGCGAAGCGGAGAGTTTCGCGCTGCTCGAGACCATGCGGCAGCTCGGCGGCGAGGCCTGGTTCCTGCTCGGCGACCGCGACCTCGCGCTGCATCTCCTCCGCACGCAGCGGCTCGCCGCGGGGCAGCGGCTTACGGAGATTGCGGCACAGGTCGCCTGCTCGCTCGGTGTGGCGCACCGCATCCTGCCTGCGACGGACGAGCGCTGGGAGACGCGCATCGAAACGGCGGAGCAGGGCGAACTCCGGTTTCAAGACTGGCTTGTGCTCCACCGTGCCGTGCCCGCAGCGAAGGCGATCAGGTTCGCGGGCAGCGCAGCGCCGACGCCGGAGGTGATCGAGGCGCTGTCCGAAGCCGATCTCATCGTTGTCGCGCCGTCGAACCCCTTTGTTTCTATCGCGCCGATGCTCGCGCTGCCCGGCTTTGCCGAGCTGCTCCGCGGCCGCCCCGTGGTCGGCGTGAGCCCGGTTGTGAACGGTCGTGCCGTGAAGGGGCCGCTCGTGGAGATGTTTGCATCGCTTCAACAGCGCGAGGGATCGGCTGCGGCGGTCGCGGACTGGTATGGCGACCTCGTCTCGGCCTGGGTGGTGGAGCAGGGCGATAAGGCGCCGCTGCTTCGAGAGGGCCGCAGCGTGCACGGCTGCGCGACCGTGATGGGCGGTCTCGAGGGGCGCCGCCGGTTGGCCCGCGAGGTGCTCGCCTTTGCGGCCCGTACGAAGCGATGACGGGCGGTACCGGCTGGACAGTCCTCGTGCCGCTGCGTGACCTCGGCGGCGGGAAGACGCGGTTAGCAACGTGGCTCTCGCCCGAGGAGCGCAGGGAGCTCACCCGCTACGCAGCTGCCGCGGTCGTCTCGGCCTGTCAGCAGACGGCTGAGGTGGAGCGCATCGTCGTTGTGACGGGCAGCGCCGAGGCGTCTGATTGGGCAGCCGCCGCCGGCGTGATCGCCTGGCCGGAGCCGCCGGGCCGAGTGGGTCTCGTCGGTGTCATGGAGGCCGCACTGGCTGCGCATTCGAACGCCCAAAGCCGCATTGCCGTGGTCATGGGCGACCTGCCGCTGGCCAACGCGGCGGCGATATCCCGCTGCCTGCGCCGCGCCGACAGGCGCCCCGTCACGCTGGTTCCCAGCCGATCGGGTGCAGGAACCAACATGCTCGCATTTGCCGGCGGCGCGCAGCTCGCGCTCGCGCTGGGCGCCCCTGACAGCCTTGCTCAGCATCGCCGCGCCGCACGGGCAGCGGGCCTTCGCTTCCAGACCGTTCCATCGGCTCCGCTCGCGCTCGATGTGGACGATGCAGACGACCTGCGGCTCCTCGCACGGGTCGCTGCGGCCCGCCGGTTGCTCGCCTTCCTCGCCCGCTTCTAGTCAGATAGCTGTCGCTCGTGCGCGGTTGGCTCGTAGCGGAAGGCCGGATCCTGCGTAAGGCTGGCGTAGCTGCCGAAGGCCGCCGCCGCATCGACCACCGTGTTGAGCTGCTCGCTCGCTCCCTCGCCATCGGCCTGGTCGGACTCGAAGGTGCGGAGAAGGCGGTAGAGTGTGGAGCGCTGCGCCGGAACCCTGCCGGCGCTGCGGACCACCTCGCGGAGTTGCGCGGGCGTGAGGAGCTGGCCGTGACGGGAGCCGGCAGCCGTGGAGATGCTCTCGTTCATGAGCGTCCCGCCGAGGTCGTTGACACCTGCGCCCAGGAGGCGGCCCGCGAGGGAGAGCCCCTCCTTGACCCACGAGACCTGCAGGTTGCGAACCGACTGGCCGAGGATGAGGCGCGCGAGGGCGTAGAGCCGCAGCCGCTCGGTGACAGAAGGGCCTGGGGCGAGACCGTCGGTGCCACGGGCTAGAAAAATGGGCGCCTCTTCGTGCACGAAGGAGAGCGGCACAAACTCGGTGAGACCACCCGTTTCGCGCTGCAGTTCGCGGAGCGTGAGCAGGTGGTCGATGCGATGGTGCCACTGCTCCACATGGCCAAACATCATGGTGGCGGTGGTCTTGAGTCCCACCTCATGCGCCGTGCGCACAACCTCGAGCCACTGTCGCGTGTTGATGCGTCCTGGCCCGAGGGCTGCGCGGATCTCGTCGTCGAGGATTTCGGCGCTGGTGCCGGGGAGGGTATCGACGCCGGCCTCTTTGAGTTCGGTGAGGAAGTCGCGGAGCGGGCGGCGCTGCCTGCCGGCGCCGAACTTTACCTCCTCGGGCGAGAAGGCGTGGAGATGGAGTTGGGGAAGGGCGGCTTTGAGCGCTCGCGCGATCTCCGCATACTCGCCGCCGGTCATGCGCGGAGCGAGCCCGGCCTGCACGCAGACCTCGGTGGCCCCCATCGCTGCCGCCTCGGTTGCGCGGCGGACCACCTCTTCGAGCGGCAGGTAGTAGCCCTGCTCGGAGCGGAGGTCGCGGGAGAAGGCGCAGAATCCGCAGGACTTCACGCAGACATTGGTGAAGTTGATGTTCCGGTTGACCACATAGGTCACCAGCTCGCCCGCCTGTCGGGCGCGGAGGAGGTCGGCTACCCGAACAAGCGCATCGAGCGCAGCGCCCTCCACACCGGAGAGCAGGAGCGCATCGTCGCGCCCGATCTCGCCGTCGGAGAGCGCCCGTTCGAGGGCCGCCGCAATGTCTGGCGCGAGACCGCCGAGCTGCACAGTCACGGGTGCTCCTCCAGCGCGATCGGGCCGCTGGCCCAGCGCTCGGTATCTGCGCGACCGATCGCGCTCCGGACTGGCTCGTCGAGCCACTCGCTGGAGACGAATCTCGGATAGACGGGCAGCCGTGCGCGGAGCTGTCGGCCCATCGCGCCGAGTTCGGTCTCGAGCCGGCCGAGGTGGGGCCACGCATGGCCCGGATTGATGTAGTCGGGCGTCATCGGCGAGATGCCGCCCAGATCGTTGATGCCTGCCGCGACGAGCTCGCCGAGCGAGCAGGGCAGCAGATTGGGTGGCGCCTGCAGGCTGATCTCGGCGGGGAGCAGGCAGCGCGCGAGCGCGATGACGCGCAGGAAGTGTTCTGCCGACGGCTCTTCAGTGGTCGCAGAACGGGTGCCTGCGTGGGCACGGAAGTTCTGAACGATGACCTCCTGGATATGGCCAAAGCGGCGGTGCAGGTCGGCGATGGCGTTGATGGTCTCCACGGTCTCTTGCAGCGTCTCGCCGATGCCGATGAGGAGGCCGCTCGTGAAGGGGATTCGGAGCTGCCCGGCCCGCTCCGTCATCGCGATGCGAACGGCAGGGCGCTTGTCTGGCGCCCGGTGGTGCACCTGCCCTGACTCGCAGAGTCGCTCGCTCACAGACTCAAGCATGAGGCCCATGGAGGCGTTGACGGGGCGGATGAGGCGGAGCTCCTCTTCGCTCAAGATGCCCGCGTTGGTGTGGGCGATGAGGCCGTGCCTGAGCGCCTCTTCGCCGGCCCAACGGAGGTAGTGGGCGGTGCTCTCAAAACCCCAGGTTGCGAGCAGCCGGCGATAGCTCGAGAAGGCGGTCTCCGGGGTGTCGCCGAGGCAGAGCAGGGCCTCGATGCAGCCAAGCTCGGAGGCGCGTGCGAGGGTGCGGGTGATTTCTTCCGGCGACATCGTCCAGACGCCCGGGTCCTCCGGCGAGCGGCGAAAGGCGCAGTAGTCGCACCGGTTACGGCAGAGATTGGTGACAGGGAGGAAGGCCTTTGGGGAGAAGGTGACCTCCGTTCCCCAGTGGTCGTCTCCGATGGCCCGGGCGCGCGCAACGAGGCTCGGCGTGGAGAGCCGGAGCAGGGCGTCGGCGTCGATTGCGTCGAAGCGTATGGAGGCAGTCTCGCTCATGGAGCCACTCCTAGTGCGCGCCATCGCTTCGGGGTAGCGAAGAAAGGGGCGGCGAGAGGCAAAAGTAGGGCCAAAAACGATTTTCGCCCCGACGCGAGGTCGGGGCGAAACATCAGAGCGGGAGACGGGATTCGAACCCGCGACTTCGACCTTGGCAAGGTCGCGCTCTACCACTGAGCTACTCCCGCGGTAGGGAGCGGCGTTCTAAGCGAAGACCGGATCCCCGTCAAGTGAAAAGTTAACCACCCGAGCCATTTGCCACGCCGGGAACTGCGACCTCCGGCTCGACGACGAAGAGGGGCTCGTTGACCTTGTAGTCTCCATTGCCAATCGCCCCATCGAGGATGGCCTTGAAGTAGGGCGACCAGGCTGATTCGCCCGCAGCCGCATGCACCAGAAGACGGGCCCGCTGCTTGGTCTCGCCGATGGCGGTCTCGAGCAGCTGCACGCGGATCTCGGTCTCGAGCTGCGCCAAATCCTTGGCGGCGGGCGGCGTCGGTGCTGCCACACGGTCCTTGAGCCGGACGATGAAGGGCACACCGTCGACGAGGATGGTGGTGGGGTGGAGCGGTGCCTCCTTCGTGAGGGTGAAGGCCAGCTTCATCAGCTCGCGCGAACGGCCCACGCTGGGGATCGCATCGGCGGGCGGAGCGGGGAGCTTGAAGTCGCCGTAGGACATGCCCACGCCCTCGCGAGCGAAGAGGCCGGTCGAACCCGACTTGACCTGGGCCGCGCCCGAACCTTCGCCGTCGCCAGCCTCCTTGGCCTCTGCCTCGACGGCCTCGGCAAGCGTCTTGGACGTGGCAGCGAGTTCGAGGATGCGCTTGCCGCGGAGACCGAGGCCGTCTGCTGCGCTCTTGGTCCGCGACTCCTTGAGGAGCGTCTTGGCGATCTCGGTCTTGAGCTCGGCGAGCGGCTTCTTGCCGGCCGCATTGACCTGCTCAACCTTGAGGATGCTGTAGGCAAAGTCCTGCTCAACCGTCGTGATGTCGCCCGCCTTCTTCTCCTTGACGGCGTCGAAGACCTCGGAGGCGATGTTCTCAGCCGACCGGAAGCCCATGTCGCCCTGAGACTCCTTCTCGCGGTCGAGCTCTGTGAGCTCGGTGACCAACTTGGAGAAGTCCTCGGTCTTGACCCGGGCAAGCGCCGCTTCGAAGCGCGCCTTGGCTGCCGCCTTCTCTGCCTCGTCTCCCTCGCTGGGCTTGCGGATGTAGAGGCGGCGAAGCTTGATCTCGAGCGGACGGGTGTAGTCGTTGCCCGGCGCGTTGTAGGCGGCCTCGACCTTGGCAGCGTTGGCCTCGGCCCAGGTTGCGGCCTCGGCGTCGGAGACATCGGCTGCTACGACCTGCGCGGGGTCGAGCGAAACATACTCGAGCTCGACCTTGGTGTTGCGGCGGGCGTAGGCCTTCATCACGGTCGCGGACGGTACCGCCAGCGTGCCGTTCAGCCAGGCCAGATACTGGAGGGCGGCGAGCTCCTTGCCCTTGAAGGTCTCGTAGTTGGCGACGGAACGGCCGAAGTAGCCAACGATCCGGTCGCGGTACTCCTTGGAGAAGCCACCGGTCTCGTCAGCGTAGAAGTAGTCGTAGTCCACGTTGGCGAACTGCGCCTTGTACTCAGGCGGGAAGTCGCGGCAGATGGCCTTGCCATCCTTGTGGTAGTCGTCGTGCCAGTTGACGATGTAGCAGCTGATCGCCTCGGGGGTCACGGTGATGCCCGACGCCGCAGCCCGCTCTGCGAGCAGCAGAACCAGGGCGATGTCGTCGAGGGTGCCTTTGCGGAGCTCGGCGAACTTCTCGTCGCTGATCCGCTCGGAGCCGCTCTGCCGCCACCGCTCGACCGTCGCACGGAGCTCGCTGTCGGTGATCTCCTCGCCCGCTACCTTGCCGGCCCATTCGCCGGTCTTGGCCGTGTAGCCGCTCGACTGAGGGCCAAAGAAGACCACGAACACGACGATGATGACGCCGAGGATGATGAGAATGACCTTGTTCCGGCGCTGTTCGCGAAGTGCCTCAAGCATGTTTCCAGTTCTCCATCGATGCGGGCGCAGGCCCACCGAATAGGCAAGACGACGGGGAGGGTGTTACTCGCACCCGCGCGAGGTAGCAAGGCGCGCAGCCGCACTCGTGGGACCGAACCTTGTCGAGGCGGGGAGGGTAGGCTAGTCTCACCCCTTCTGTCATCGCCTCCCTTGCACGAGTCTTCATGATCTTCGACAAGTTTCTCGGACTTTTCTCGAACGACCTCGCGGTCGACCTCGGGACGTCGAACTGTCGGGTGTTCATCTCGGGCCAGGGTGTCGTCCTCTCGGAGCCCTCGCTGGTCGCCATCGAGAAGGATGCCCGCGGCGTACCCAATGTGCTGGAGATCGGCACCCGCGCCAAAGAGATGCTCGGTCGGACGCCCCCGGGGGTTGATGTCGTCGCGCCCCTCAAAGATGGCGCGATCGACAACTTCGACGTCACCTCGGCGATGCTCCGATACTTCTTTACCAAGGCCCACAGCCGTCGGATGCTGGTGTCGCCCCGTGCCGTCATCAGCGTGCCCTACGGCCTGAGCCAGGTTGCTCGCCGCGTGGTGAAGGATGCAGCGGAGTCGGCAGGCGCCCGTGATGTGCAGCTCATCGAGAAGCCCATGGCCTCGGCCATCGGGACGGGGCTGCCGATCGGCGAGCCGGCCGGCAACATGATCGTCGACATCGGTGGCGGTACCACGGAGGTCGCCATCATCTCCCTGTTCGGCATCGCCAAGTGCACTGCGGTGCGGACCGGCGGCGACAAGATGGACGAGGCGATCATCGAGCATGTGAAGCGGACCCACAACCTCAACATCGGCAAACCCACTGCCGAGTCGGTCAAGTGCACCATCGGCAACGCGATGGACATGGGCGAAGAGTATGTGATGGAGATTCGCGGCTCCGACGTCGTCTCTGAGCGGCCGCGCATCGTCGAGGTCACCTCCGACGAGATCCGGGAGGCTCTTGCAGGGCCGGTCAACGACATCCTGGCCGCCATCAACGGCGCCTTCATCAATACGCAGCCCGAGCTGCGCGGCGACATTCTCAACAACGGCATTATGCTCGTCGGCGGCGGCTCCAACCTGCGCCACCTTCCCGAACTCATCCGTCGCGAGCTGAAACTCTCGCCCATCCTCTTTGATCGACCCTTCGACGCCGCGGTGCTCGGGGCCGGTCAGGTGCTGGACGACCCTCGTCTGATGGCGAAGGTCGCCGTCTCGGCGTGAAGGCGCGGGCGGCGGTCGTGGGTGGAGCCCGCTGATGTGGGAGTTTCTCCGAAAGCAGCGCGGCCTGTTCGCCGGCCTCTTCGTGCTCGCGGTGGGCCTTGTCTTCTGGGCGGTCGAGGGGCGTGATGCGACCAGCCGTGTAACGCCGGTCGGCTCGGTGCTCGTGCAGGGCGGCGCGCTTGCGGAGCGTGCGAGCGCGGGGACCCTCTCGCCGCTCCCGACCTTTGTGCAGCGGTTCCGAGATGCGGGGCGCGCTCGGGCGGAGGCGGACGCGCTCAGCAAAGAGGTGGCGCGGACGCGGGAGGAGAATGCCCGTCTGGCCGGCATCCTGCAGGAGAACGCACGGCTCCGCGCGCTGGTCGGTTTTGCAGCGGCCCATCCTCGGCTGGAGCTGGTGCCCGCCAAGGTGATCGGCGCAGACATGACGCCCTGGTTTCGCGTGACCTCGCTCTCGGTTGCTTCGGGGTCGTCGCGGGTGGCGGTGGGGCAGCCGGTTGTGTCGAGCGCCGGCGTTGTGGGAACGGTCAGCGAGGTTGCGGGGGGCGTGGTTCAAGTGACGCTTGCGGTGGACCCCCGGTCGAGCATCGATGTGGTGGTGCAGCGCAACCGGGCCCGAGGTGTGGTGCAGGGGCTGGGCCATTCCGACGACTACCTCTCCCGGATTGCCTATCTGTTGCGGCGCGATGAGGTGAAGGAGGGCGACCTGCTGGTGACGAGCGGCATCGGCGGGAAGTTTCCGCCTGATCTGATCGTGGGGCGGGTATCGAAGCTGGTGGCGAGCAAGCAGGGGCTCTTTCAGGAGGCGATGGCGGAGCCGGCGGTGGACTTCGGTCGGCTGGAAGAGGTCTTCATCATCCTGGGCGAGAAGGAGCGCTGATGGAGGTTCTCGCCGCATGGCTGCTCGGACTGGCTGCGCTCTATGCGCATGCGGCGCTCTCGCCGGCGCTGGAGCTGGAGCCCATCTTTGTGAACATTCCTGTCATCTGGGTGGTCTGGGTGACGCTGCGGCGTGATGCTGACTGGGCCTTCGCGACGGTGCTGCTGTTCGGGACGGCCGCAGGCCTGCTCGGCGGGGCAGGGCGGGGCCCCTTCCTGATCGCGCTCTGCTCGGTAGGGATGGCGACGATCTGGCTGCGCCATCGGCTGCAGCTGGAGGGGTCGCTGGTTGCGGCGGGCTGGGCGGCTGTGATGACCTGTCTGTTTGATCTGGTCTTCTTGTCGCTGGTGTCTGTCTCGTCGCAGCTTCCCTGGGCAGGTGGGTATCTTCTCCGTACAACCCCGTTGACCGCGCTGCTGACGGCGGCGGCGGCGGTGCTGATTGCTCCGGTGCTGTCGCTTTTGGGGCGGCTGTCGGCAACCCGGACCCGCGGGCTCGCCCCGCTGCGGCCCCGATGAGCAGCGAGGCTTCGTTTGGCGGCGCTCTCTCCGGGGCCTCGGAGGTGGCGCACCGGACCCGTCGGCTGGTGCTGGTGGGGTTGGTGTTTCTTGCCCCCTGGGTGCTGATTGTGGCGCGTCTCTGGTTCCTGCAGCTGGAGCAGGGGCCCCACTACCAGACGCTGGCCTCGGGTAACTTTGTGCGGGAGAGCGACATCACGCCGGACCGGGGTCGCATCTTTGACGCCAAGGGCCGGGTGCTGGCAGAGAACCGTCCGAGCTACGACATTATGGCTTCACCTACGATCCTCTTTCGAAACAAAGAGGTTCCCCAGCTATTGGCAACCAAGTTGCCGATTGACAAAGACAAACTGGAGCGACTGATCGCTGCGTCTGAGACAGGCGCCGGAGCAGAAATCGTTGTGCGCCGTGACGTCCCGCGCGACCAGGTTGCGGTGGTCGAGACCTGGAAGAATGAGCTGCCCGGCATCTACCTGCGGATCAGTCAGCGGCGCTACTACCCCTTCGATAGCCTGGCGGCGCACACGATCGGGTATGTCTCCGGCATCTCGGAGGAGGAGGCCCGGAGTTGGGAGAGCACCGGCTACACGGGCGGCGACCAGGTGGGCCGGACGGGACTGGAGCGCTGGTTTGAGTCGATTCTCCGCGGCGCGCCTGGGCTGGAGCGGAACGTTGTGGATGTGCGGGGCGTGGAGCAGAGCGCCGCCGTTGCCAACGAGCTGTTGGGATCACTCCGCCGTGTGGAGCCGGTGCCAGGGCAGGAGCTGGTGCTGACGCTGGATGCCGATCTGACGCAGATTGCCGACGACGCGATGGCCCGGACGCCGAGCGGAGGCTTGGTCGCGCTCGATCCGCGAGACGGGTCGATTCTGGCGCTCTACTCGAAGCCCGGGTTCAACCTCAACGCCTGGTCGGGTCGGCTCTCCAATGAGGAGAAGCGTCGCATCGACAACGATCCCTTCAAGCCGATGCTCAACAAGGCGACCTTGAGCTACTTTCCGGGCTCGACCTACAAGGTTGTGACGGCGATGGCTGGGCTGGAAGAGGGGCTGGTGACGCCCAAGACCGAGGTGGATTGCAGCGGCGTCTATCACTACGGCAATCGGGACTTCCGCTGCTGGAACCGGACCGGGCATGGCGAGGTCAACCTGTCGTCGTCGCTGGCCGCCTCCTGTGACATCTACTTCTACGGCCTGGGCGTGGAGCTGGGCATGGACCGACTCGCCCGTTACGCGACGGAGTTTGGCTTTGGCGAAATGACCGGTGTGACCCTTCCGGGGGAGTCGGCGGGGCTTGTGCCGACGAAGGCCTGGCATGAGATCCACTCGGCCGGTGGCTTCCAGTTTGGCTTTGCGGTGAACACCTCGGTGGGACAGGGCGACGTGCGGACATCGCCGTTGCAGCTGGCGCTCACCTATGCGGCGCTCGCGAACGGCGGTTCGCTCTACTACCCGCGGCTGGTTGATCGGATCCAGCTTCAGGATGGCACGGCCATCTACGAGTATCCGCGGAAGGCGCGGCGGCAGCTACCCTTCAAGCCCGAGAACATCCGCCTTGTGATGGGTGGTCTTCGCGCGGTGCTCAACACCGAGGAGGGGACGGCGCAGGAGTATCGGCTGAGTTATCTAGATGCGGCAGGCAAGACGGGCACAGCGCAGGTGCGGGCACTCGACACGGCGCGCATGGATGGCGCGGAGGCCCTGTTTGCTGACCGAGACCATGCCTGGTTTGTGGCGGTAGCGCCGGTGGATGACCCGAGGATTGTGGTATCGGTCTTTGTCGAGCATGGCGGCCACGGCGCGAGTGCGGCTGCGCCTGTGGCGATGAAGGTCATTGATCGCTACTTCCGGGAGGTGCTCGGCATGGATGATGCGGTGACAGCCTACGTGGACGGCAGCGACCGCACGCGGCTGCACGAGCTGCTTCACCCGCCGGCGGCGGGGCCGGTGGGACAGGCCTCCAAGGTGTCGGGAGAGCCAAGCGCGCCGGTCTTCCGGTCGCCCAAGGAGGGCAGCGGGAGCGCGCCGGAGGTGAAGCCATGAAATCGACACGGCTTGCGGGAAACCGGACACGGAATGTGGATCTGGTGCTGCTCTTTCTGCTGATGACGATCGCGCTGATGGGATATGTGGACCTGCACTCGTCGGCCAATGTGGCGGTGACGGGGCACGACAAGGCGCACCTCATCCGGCTGGTGGTGGGTCTGGCGGCGGCGACGGCGATCGGGTTCCGCGACTACCGGTTCTTGGAGCGGTGGGCCTACATCATCTACGGCGGCGTGATGCTGCTGCTGCTGGCGGTGCTGTTTGTGGGGGATATCCGGAACGGCTCGCAGCGCTGGATTGATCTCGGGTTCTTCGACCTACAGCCCTCGGAGCTCTCCAAGCTGGCCGTCATCATCGCGCTGGCCCGCTACTTCCACGACCTCGG
>JBIIFW010000007.1:0-24486 GCA_044236985.1 Bradymonadia bacterium
CGGCGACGATGACAAGAAGGCCGCCATCGAGACCGGAGCCGACGTTGCCGACACCGGCTCGGGCGAAGATACCGCGGGCTCCGCCGACACCGGCACCACCGAAGACACCGCGGGCTCCGCCGACACTGGCACCGAAGACACCACCGACCTCGACGTGGGCCTCAACTGCGACCCCTTTGAGCGCCCCCTCCGCGGACAGTGCCGCTCCGTCTACACCCGCATCTGCTACTCGCAGGCCGACTGCACCGAAGAAGAGACCTGCACCTTTGAGGGCCGAGACACCCCCGAGACGGGCGGCCTCTGCATCCGCAACACCATCCCCGACCTGGTCTGCCCCGGTAGCCCCTCCTGCGCCGAGCGCCCCGATGCGACGCTCAAGGCCGCCTTCCGCGCCGTCTCCATCACCCCGCGGGGCTTCGAGCTCCCGCGCGCCAGTGGCGGAGCGAACTACAACGAAGACGGCAACCCCGTCTCCTTCATCGGCGATGTCACCGACCCATCCACTTTCTGCGACTGCGGCCGCGACATGATCTGCCCGGCCACGCCCGAGTATGCCGACTGCAAGTCTTACGGCACCTACACCGGCCCCGACGCCGACGGCACCGAGGGCAACGGCTTCATGGAGGGCGCCTGGATCGCCGGCTTCGAGTTCTCACGCCCTGCCGGCGTCTGCCCCGACCGCCTCCTCGGCGACAGCTGCACCGGCCCCGACTGCTGCGTGAGCCCCATTGCCCACGACAACATCTGGGCGCGCGGCGCCGTCATCGAGCAGGGTGAGAGCCGCATCGCCTTCATCACCGTCGATACCGTCGGCTTCTTCTTCAGCGACATCCGCCGCATCCAGGCACGGCTCGACCCCGCGCTCGGCATCGACGACGTCGTCATCTCCGCCACCCACACCCACGAGGCGCCCGACACCATGGGCCAGTGGGGCCCCGGCGTCCTCGGCTCCGACCTGCCCGACCAGTCCGGCGTGGTCGATGTCTGGATGGAAGACCTCTACACCGACGTAGCCAACATGATCACCGATGCGGCCCGCAACCTCGAGCCCGTCGATGTCTACGCCATGAAGGTCAACACCGACCCCATCGAGACGGCGCTCCGCGACAGCCGCTCCCCCTTCATCGCCAACAACCTCATCGTCGGCGTCCGCTTCGTCCGCGACGGCCAGGATGTGCAGGACCCCGCCAACACGCTGGGCAGCTATGTGAACTGGCACAGCCACCCCGAGGTCCTCTGGTCCTCCAACGTCTTCATCAGCTCCGACTTCCCCCACTTCCTCCGCGAAGGTGTGGAGAAGGGCCTCGAGCCGGTCGCCGACGGCTCCGGCGCCGAAGTCTTCGCAGGCCTGCAGGGCCTCGGCGGTGTCTCGGTCTACATCACAGGCTCCTGTGGCGGCCTGCTCACGCCGGGCAGCAGCATGCCGGTGAAGGCCCTCGACGGCTCGCAGCAGACCGGTGCGGACTTCACCCGGACCGAGGCACTCGGCCAGCGCCTTGCCGCCTCCGTCCTCAGCGCCTTCCAGACCCCCTGCGAAGGTGCCAACACCTTTGGCTGCTACACCCGTATCGCCGACGAGACCCTCTCGTTTGCCAGCCGCGAGTTCACCACCGACATCGTCAACCGCCTCTTCCACAACGCGGTCTTCGGCCTCAACCTCTTCCGCCGCGAGGTCTACAACTGGCGCTTCCAGGATGGCTTCCTCGGGCCCCGCTTCCCGCAGGTCGGCTCCAAGATCTCCCAGATCCGCATCGGTGGCGTCACCTTCTCCACCGTACCCGGCGAGACCTTCTCCGAGTCCTGGACCGGCGGCTTCACCCCCGCAAACCAGTTCGGAAACCCCACCATCGGCGACCCCAACGACCTCAACTGCGCCGCAGACCTGATCACCCGCATCGACGCTGGCATTGAGCCCCGCTTCGGCTGCCTCATCGAAAACAACATCCCCACCCCGATCGACCTCGCCAGTGCCCCCACCACGGGCTACTTCTACGAGTCGCTCCCGGGCGACTACATCGTCGCGGTGGGCCTCGGAAACGACGAGCTCGGCTACATCATCCCGCCCTACGACTTCATCGTTGACCCCTTCCTGCCCTACCTCATCGAGGCGCCTGGACACTACGAAGAGACCAACTCGGCGGCCAATCGCTTCGACTTCTTCTCCGGGATCGTCAGCGACATGACCGACCTGCTCAACCGCTAAGGCGCCATGCCCGCAGACTCTCTCTATCTGCTGCGGGCGCCAGCCTCCACCTCACGTCAGACCCCTCGTCACGGCCTCCATGGCTGGGTCGAGGCGATCTGCCTGGCCCGGGCCGCGCTCGGAAAGCCGCTGCCGCTCGCCGACGCCATGGGCATCTCGGCCACCGCCTTCCGCGCCTACTTCTTTTCGCCCGACGACAACCACGCCTACCGCGACGACTTCCCAGGCGTGGAGTGGCTCGAAGACACCCTCGAGCTCGAAAACTACGGCGTTCACGAGGCGGTCTCGGCCCACACCGCCAGCGACATCCGCCTCTACGACCGCCTCAGGCGGGCGCCATTCCTGCAGCTCATCCGCCACGAGCTCACCGCCGGTCGGCCGCTCCTGCTCACCGACCCGCTCACCATGCTTACCTGGGTGGTCGTAGGGCTCGGCGATCTCCGACTTTCACTGGCGCCGGTGGCCTGCACCGAGGAGTCCTTCGACCCCGACGACGAGCACTGCCTCCGCCTCGCGCTCTCGGCGCTTCGGCCCACCGAGCGCCCCTTCACCTACCGGCCCGACCACTTCCGTCGGGTCGCGCTGGGCTGGAGCGGCGAGCACCTGAACACCAAGCACGAGCTCTTTCACCACCTCGAGATCTTCGTCGCCTCCGGCGCGCGCGCCCTCGAGGTCGCCGCCGCAACCTGTGAGCGGGAGTGGGGGGTGGGACCCGGCGGAAACCCCGCCTTCGCCTCCTTCTTTGTGGCCTGGGTCGAAGAGCTGGCCTGGGCCCGCGCCCTCGCCGTGGACTACCTCAGAGGCTGGGCCGCAGAGGCGTCGGCGCAGGACGAACCGATGACGACCGCAGCAGCGCTCGCGCCGGTTATCGAAGCAGCGCGCGTTACCGCCGAACAGACGGCAGCAGCCATTGCGGCGCTTCTGTCGGACGATGGCGCAGGCTGTGCGAAGGCCCTTCGCGAAGCGGCGGCCTCCGAGCGGCAGACCGTCGCTGCGGTCAGCGCGGCGCTCGCCTAGCGACCGGTGCAGAGACGGGCGCGATTGCCCGCCTCTTCGCGGACCTTCTTGCCGTCGAGGTCGTAGATGTTGACCTTGGAGCTCTGCGCCTTCGCATTGGCGACGGTCTGCTCCTCGGTGCCCACCATGATGAGCGACAGGGCGGTGCCCGACATGTTACGGCGAGCGGCCTGCTCGGCCTGGGCGCGGGTCACGCCGCGGACGCGGTCGCGGTAGCTCTTGAGGTAGTCAACCTGCAGCCCCTGATCGAGCGTCCGGAGCACCACGTCGGCGAGCGGACCGTTCTCCTCGATCTGGATGGGGAAGATGCCGGCCAGGTAGTCAACAGCGCCCGCAAGCTCCTTGTCTTCGATGGTGCCCTCCGCCATGCGGGCGAACT
This sequence comes from Bradymonadia bacterium, assembly GCA_044236985.1. Lineage (GTDB taxonomy): Bacteria > Myxococcota_A > Bradymonadia > REDH01 > REDH01 > CAIWGR01. Next base: position 3,600 of record JBIIFW010000007.1, read on the forward strand.
CGTTGCGGAACTCGGTGAGCGCGCCCTCCGTGACGGGGCCCCGCACATTGGAGAAGGCGGTGAACCAGGCGCCGCCGTAGATCTGCGAGAGGCGGCTGTAGGCGCCGTAGGTGTAGCTCTTGGACTCGCGCAGGTTCATGAAGAGCCGCGCGCCGGCGTTGCCGCCGAGCACCTGGTTGGCGAGCAGCGTGTTGAAGTAGTCGGGGTCGGACTGGCGGACGCCGGGACCCACCCAGTTGATGCTGGTCTGCACGCTGTCGGGGCGAAGCACCACGAAGGCCTCGTTGCAGACCTCGATGCGAGGCGCCTCGGCCGGCTTCCAGGTGGAGGCGCTGCTCCGCCAGGTGGCGAGCGCCGCCCGGAGCTGGGTCTCGAAGCCCTCAGGGATCTGACCGACAACGACGAGCCGCGCCCGCTTGGGGCCGTAGTTCTGCTTGTAGAACCGCTCGATGGCCCGGCGGTCCACCTTCGCGATATCGGCCGCAGTGGGCAGCACCGCTGCATAGGGGTGGCTGCCAAAGAGCACCTTGTAGGTGAGCCGCTGCAGGTGGAAGTCGGGCTCGGAGGCCTGAAGCTCCAGCTCGCCCTCAAACTCCTTCTTGCGCGCCTCGACCCGATCCTGCGGGAAGGTCGCCTCCTGCGCCATCACCCGGAGCACCGAGAGCATGGCCTCAGCATTCTGGGTCAGACCGTCGGCAGCGAGCAACACCCGGTTGGCCTCGGCGCCCGCATCCACGGCGAGTCCGTTCCGGTCGGAAAACTCGGCCAGTTCGGTCGCATCCTGCGTCCGAGTTCCATCGCGCAGCAGCCGAGCCGTGAGCTCGGGGAGCGCTACATTGTCGGAGCTCGCATCGCGGCCTGCCCGGATGGAGAGCCGCATCGCCAGGCTCGGAACGCCGGCGCGGGGGATCAGCACCACCTCAAGGCCGTTGGGCAGCGTAAGGCGCTGCTCGGCGGGGAGCGCAAAGGGGCGTGCCGTGCCGGGTGCCGGCGGCTTGCTCCGATCAGGCGCAGCAACCGCGGGCGCCGAAGCAGAAACCGCCGCGGCCGGTTCAGCAACCTTGGCCGTCGAAGGACCGAGCGAACCGCCACAGGCGGAGAAGCAGAGGGCTGCGAGCCCCAGTACCCACGTGCGCTTCACGGCTCACCTCCCTGCTTCGCTTCTGCTTTCACATTGATATGCACCACCGTCGCGCGGGCGGGCAGGATGCGCCTGTTCGCGACCTCCTGCACCTGAGCAAGCGTTACCGCCTCGAGCCGGGCAAGCGCCTCGTTCGCGCGGTCGGGCTGCCCGTAGTAGAGGGTGTCGCGGCCCACCGTGAGCGCGAGCCCAAGGTTGCTGTCGATGCTGCCCACCAGCTGGCGCATGAGCTGGCTCTTGGCCGCATCGAACTCGGCCTGGGTCACAGGCTTCGTCAGCAGGCCAGCCGTCTCGACCTCGATCGCCGTCTGAAGCTCATCCGCAGTCGCGCCGTTTGCTGTGGCATAGACGCCGAGCAGGTCGGGGCCGCGGCGGCCATAGATGAAGGACTGCACGCCAAGCGCCTTGCCGCTGCCCCGCACGAGCGAACCGTAGAGGCGCGAGGCCTCTCCGCCGCCAAGTACCTGCGCCAAAATCTCAGCAGCGAGGTTCTCCGGGTTCGGATCGGGCTCGATCTTCCAACCCATGATCACCGCAGGCTGGGTCGCGAGCGCGTCGTCGACGGCCAGCTTCCGCGGAGCGGTCTGCTCCGGCTCCTCGCACTTCCACTTGGGTGCCAGCCGCCCCCGCGGGATGGAGGCAAAGTAGGTCTCGACCAGCCCCTTCGCCTCGGCGGTCTCAAAGTCGCCCGCGATCACGAGCACCGCGTTGTTGGGCTTGTAGTGCAGGTCGAAGAAGGCCTGCACATCCTCGAGCTTGGCAGCGTTGAGGTCGTCCATCGAGCCGATGGTGCTGTGGTGGTAGGGCCAGCAGGTGTAGGCCAGCGCATCAAAAGCCAACCAGCCGTTGCTGTAGGCCTGGTTGTCGTAGGAGGTGCGACGCTCCTCCTTCACCACCTCGCGCTGGTTGTCGAAGTTCTCCTGCGTGATGGCCAAGCTCAGCATCCGGTCCGACTCGAGCCAGAGCCCAAGGCCAAGCCGGTCCGACGGGAGCACCTCGTAGTAGTTGGTCCGGTCTTCGCTCGTCGTGCCGTTCATGTTGCCGCCGTTGCCGAAGATGGCCTGGAAGTGGCCCCCCTTCGGCACATTGGCGGAGCCCTGGAACATCATGTGTTCGAAGAGGTGGGCAAAGCCGGAGCGGCCCTCCACCTCGTTGGCCGAGCCCACATCGTAATAGACCGCGATGCCAACGGTTGGCGCGCCCGCGCGGGGCACCAGCACCACGCGGAGCCCGTTGGGCAGCGTGTAACTCTCGGTGGCGATCCCCAGCTTCGGTGCGGCGGCCTGCGCATCGCCCGAAAGCAGCAGCGAAACCGCGGTCACACCGGCCGCCAGCCAACTCGTCTTCAACCCTTTACCTGCCATCGCTTCCTCCAACCCCAGGGGCGCCTTGCGGATAGGTCGCAGCGGCGGTGAGGGCAAGAACTCTCACTCCGCCTGCGCCGCCGCTCGCGCCGACGCCAGCGCCGCTTCGTCGTCCACCGAGACGACCTCCGACCAACCCTCCGGCTCCGGCAACGCAACCGCACCGGACCGCTCGAGCCAGCGCCAGAGCGAGCGCTCACCGCCGTCAATGGCCGCCCGCGCCGATGCTGCGGAGGAGCTGCAGGCCACCAGCGGCAACGGATGCCAGCGCAGGCCTCGAAAGGCTGCTGCCGGCGCTCCCTCCGTGACTGCCGCCTCGAGCCGATGAAGCATCTCCGGCGTCAGCCCCCACTGGTCGCAACCGACCACGAGCAGTGGCCCGGCCGCCGCATCCCCGAGTGCAGTGACGAGCCCCGAGAAGGGGCCCTCGTGCGCCAGCGCATCCTCGAGCGTCCGCAGGCCGAGGTCGGCGTAACTCCGGCCCGGCGCGGCAACCACCGTCACCTCGTCAGGGCTGTAGCCGCACTGTGCGACCACATGGAGGATGAGCGGCCGGTCAGCCACCTCCACCCGCGCCTTGTCCTGCCCCATGCGGGACGACTGACCGCCGGCGAGCAGAAAGAGCGGTGCGCGGTCGGCCATCGGAGGCAAGCGCGACTAGGGAGCCTGAACCACCGCGCAGGTGGTCGGGTAGCTGGCCGGAATGCCATCGGTCGCAAGCGGGCTGGTGCCTGTGCCCCACTCGTTGCGGAAGATGAAGTCGTAGCCGGCGAGCACGATGTCGTTCGTAATGGTGTGCCCCTCGGTATGGGTGCAGAGCAGGCCGAAGTGGCCGTCCGTGGCGAGACCCTCCGAGAGCGTCATCATCATCGGCATGAACTGCAGGATACCGTTGAAGGAGTCGGTCGAGCCGCCATGCGACATGAAGACAGGCAGCGGGTAGTCGCTCGAGACGTAGGGGAAGGTAAAGCTATCGTTGACGCCACCGCTGAAGATGGCCGTCGAGGCGAGCAGGCCGGCCCGGTTCATGGTCAGGTAGGTGGTCCAGATGGCGCCGGCTGAGAAACCCGCCGAGTAGACCCGGCGGTTGTTGATGTCATACTGGCTGTCGACGCAGCCGAGGATATCGTCAAAGAGCGTCAGGTCCTGCTCCGCGGGTGCGCCGCCGAGCGAGCTGGGGAAGCTCCAGATAGGACCGAGCAGGCCGCCGCCCGGTGCCATGGAGGGAACGACGACGACCGCGCCATACTGCTGCGCAATCTGCGAAGCGCCCATGCCGCGCGCAAAGTTGTCGGCGCTGTCGCCCAGGCCGTGCCAGAGGAAGAGCACGGGCGCACCGGCCGGGTTGGCGGGCAGGAAGAGGAGGAAGTCGCGGGGATCGCCACTGGTGGTGATGTCGTTGCTGCCCGAGGCAAAGGTGGGGCAGGCGCCGCTGGAGTAGGCGGGGACCGGGTCGGGGTCGCCAAACTCAAAGGTGCCGCCGCCCGTGTCGGCGACTGTGGTGTCGGCGACTGCGGTGTCGGCGGTGCCCGTATCGGCCTCCGCGTCACCCGTGGAGCCGGTGTCGATGGTGATCTGGGCATCGTCGGAGGCATCGGCCGAGCTGCCGGTGTCTTCGGTGTTTCCGCCGTTGCTGCCGCCACGATCGGTCGAGCGCGTCGCCTCGTCAGCACCGCAGCCGGCCATCAACATGAGGAGCGCAACTGTTGCCAGCGGGCCGCGAACCATCAGCTTCCGATTCACCATTTCGTGCTCCTGCAACGTGAAATCTCGAAACGCCGCGCCCAACCCCAGGAGCAGCGTCACATGTCTGTAAACTAGGTGACGCGAAGGGCCCCTGTCTAGCACTCATCCGCGACGACTACCGCCACCGCCGAAGCCCACCTCAGCCCATCACCAGCACCGCGCTCGGCGCCTCGCGGAAGGCCAGATCGACCACACGCCCGTAGTAGGCCCGACCCTCCACAGCGCGCAGGTTGCTCCCGAAGACCACCAGCTCCACACCCTGCTCCCGGACGGTGCGCAGCACCGCCTCCTCCACAGAGGCCGCCACCACCACCAGCGCCTCTGCAGGCGCACCAACACCAAGCGCACGCTCCACGTGGCCATCGACCAACCGATCGCCAAGGTCGCGCAGCGAAGCCAACCGCGCACCATCGGCAAGCACCTGCTCCGACGCCGTCGCCTCCACCACATGGAGGATCACCAACCGTGCGGAGAGCCGCACCGAAACAGCCGCCGCAAAGTCGACGGCCCGACGACAGGCAGCTGTACCCACGGTAGGAACAAGCAGCGTCATCGGCCGCCACGACGTCCCCTCCTCCGGCGCCGTACGCGACGCTCGGAAGACCATCACCGCGCAGGGCGACTGCTGCACCACCTCGCCCACCAGCGGGTTCGCCAGGCCGGCCGCCTGCTGGTCCGGTGCACCCACCACGAGCAGGTCATATCCTGCCGACGCCTCACGGAGGATGGCGGCCGCCCCGTCGCTGCTGACCACAGAACGCCAGGCCAAACCGATCAGGCTGCTGCCCATGAAACGGCGATCGAGCGTCGTTCGAAGCGCCGCCAAGGTGCCTGACGCGGGCGCCGTCGGCGCCAGAACCTCGAGCCCTACCACCTCCATCTTCCGCCGTGCCACCAGGCTCAGCAGCGCAAGCACCCCCTGCACATTGGGGCCACCACGCGTGGGGATCAGAACGCGGCGCAACGACGAACCGAACCCCTCGTCGTCCGAAGACTCCCAGGCCATGCGGCGCCGCTCGCTCTCGCTCACGGGAACCGCGGCCACCAGCCCCTTGAGCAGGATGGGCGGTACGACCGTCGTTATCACCGCCAGCACCACCAGCGCCGCAAACATCGACTCGCTGAGCAGCCCGTGTTCCATCCCCACCGTCGCGACCACCAACCCCATCGCACCCTCGGTGCTGATGGCCATCGCCAGCGCACGGCGCTCCGGACGCTCCACACCGCTCCACCGGCCCGCCAGCGAGACCGCCACCTGCCGCGACACCAGACGCACCACCAGCAGCGCCACCAGCGCACCAACCGCCTCGGCGCCCGTCAGCGCACCCACATCGACCTGCGTCCCGGTCAGCGCAAAGAAGAGGGGACCAAACAGGCCATCAACCCAGCGCTCCAGCTCCCGCGTGGTCGTCGCCCGGAAACGGGGCACGCCAGCCAGCAGCAGACCGGCCCCGAAGGCACCTAGGATCGGCTCCAGCCCCAACCATGAGGCACAACCCGCCATCCCGAAGCCCAGCGCGAGCGCCGTCGTCAGCTGCATCGAGGCAGAGGGCGACAGCCGCTCCATCGAGCCGACCAGCTGCCGAACGAGCCACGGTCCAGCCAACGCACCAACGAGCACAAAGCCGGCCGTCGCCACCACAGGCCTGAGCCAGCCTCCCGCACCACCGGCATCGCTCCCCATGGAGAGCGCCACCCAGGCCAGCATGTCTACCAGCATTGCCACAGAGAGAATCAGCTGGCTCACATCGCGGCGGGTCGCACGGAGCTCCAGCAGCACCTTGGCGATCACAGGCACCGAGGCGATCGCCGTCGCCACACCCATGAGCACCGCGAACGACCAGGTGCTTGCCTCGACGCCATGCAGCCCTGTCGGAAGCACGAGACCCAGGCCGGCGCCCGCCACAAAGGGCAGCAGAAACGCACTCACACCGATGAGCAGCACCGCACGGCGACGCCGAAGCACCAGCTCCAGGTCGGTCTCCAGCCCAGCCACCAGCAGCAGCAGCACCAGCCCCACGGCGCCCAGCGCGCGCAACGAACCAACGCCTCCAGCTCCCTCGCACCAGCTCCACCAGTCCGGCCAGAGCGCACCCAAGGCGCTCGGGCCCAGCAGGATGCCCGCCAACAGCTCACCCACCACCGCAGGCGCGCCGAGGCGCACCGCGACGCGGCCGAAGATCCGGGCCAGCAGCAGCACCAGCCCCAGCAACAGCATCATGTATGGCGCCCGCTCCAAGCGACCCGTCTCCCTTCAAGAATCTCTAGGCCCGAGCAGCCGTTCCTACTAGCAGGCCCCGCATCACCACAATCCCTACGACAGAGCGTCCGCCCTTGTCCGAACTGCCGACCAAACCGCGCTTTCGCCTGCACCGCTCCGATGGAACGGTGGAACACGGACTCTCTGCGCAAGAGCTCTCCAACCGCATCCTTGATGGCTCCGTCACCGAGATCGACTTCATCTCCGCGGCCGGCGGTGGACCGCGGCCCTTCTGGCAGTTCCGCGAGTTCGCACCGCTCTCCACCCGCCTGCGCAAGCCGAGCTCGCCTGGCGCTGCAGCACAACCCTCTGCCTCCAACGCCACGGCGCAACAGACCGCCGCTGCCCGACCCGCCATCTCGCTCGGCTCCGTCTCACGCGTGACGCCGGCGCTCTCCCAGCCCTCCTCCGGCGCCGTCGCCGCGCAGCCCCGCACCTCCAGCAACCCCCGCATCACGGCACGGCCGGCGCGGCTCTTTGCAGACAACCTCCTCAAACTCCGGCCAGCCCCCTTCCGAGCGAGACTCCTCGACTGCAGCCTCCCGGACATCGTCGGAGCGGGCATCGACGAATCGCCCGAGGCCATCGCCCAAGCAGCGCAGGCCCGCATCCTGCAGCTCCAAGAGCACTTCGGACCCCGCCTCTTTTCCGACGACGACGCACCGGCGCTCGAAGAGGCAAAGCAGCTCATCACCCGCGCAGCCGCAGCCATGATCTTGAGCGACCGGCGCGAGGCCATGATCGCACGCGCTGAGGGCATCGGGCGGCTCCCGCTCTTCCGAGAGCTCGAGAGCCTGGTGCCGCCGCAGGAGTTCGCGCAAGAGGTCATCGCTCGGCTCCTGCCGGCGGCCCCGCGGACCGCCGCCATGGAGGCCTTCCACCCCACCGACTCGCTCGTCCATGCGCTCGAGTCCGGCACTGCCGTTCGGCGCAACCTCCCAGCGCCCGACCAGACCGTCCGACGCGGTAGCGGCAGCGAGATCAACCTCCCAGCGCAGCGAGCCACTGTCGAAAAGCTGAAGGCCGAACCCTCCCCCTGGGGCGTCGGGAACGCCGACATCGGGGCGCGCGCAGCCATGGGCCCGCTGGTCGCCGTCTGGGCCATCGCCGTCGGCGCCGTCCTGCTCACCGACTGGGGACGCTTCGAGCACCAGCTCGGACTGCTCGACCCCATGAACCTCCTGCGGATCCTGCTGCTGGTCGGCGCCACCGTGGGAGCCACCCTCATGCTCCGCAACGAGCCCCTCTCACGCCTCGGCTTTGCCGCAGACCGGAGCTGGCACTGGGCGCTGCCCTTCGGCGGCCTCCTCGTAGGCGCCATCATGGCCGAGCTCTGGTCCTTCTCCTACGACCGCACCGCGGGCATCGGCGCCATCGTGTTGATCGCCGCCCTGCGCGCCCTCGGAGAGGGGCTCTTCTTTGAGGGCCACGTCGCCCGCACCATGTTCGTGGAGGCGCGCAACCCCATCGTCGGCGTGCTGCTCGCGGCCGGCGGAAGCGCTGCCTACATGGCCAGCTTCTTCGATGTCCTCCGCTCCGACACCCCCATCACACCGCTGATCCTCGGCATCTGGTTCCTCTTCGTCGGGATCCCCGCAGCGCTCACCATGTGGGTAAGCCGCTCCGTCTGGGTCGCCATCAGCTTCCGCTTCTTCGTCATCGTCGCGCTCTACATCATGCAGAGCGGCGCACCGACCTAGGCGCGGCGGCGGCGGCGGAGCAGCAGCCCGCCCATGGCAAAGAGGCCCGGAAGAGAGAGCCAGCTACCGCCGGCGCTGCAGCCGCTGTCGGGGGTCCGTGCGCTGACAGACACCACCGAGCCAAAGCCCGGTGCATCGCTGCCGCTGCCCGACGCCGTCGTATCGTCCGCAGCAGCGTCGCCGCCCGCGGTACCCGTGTCGGTGGAGCCCGTGTCTGTCGTACCGCTATCGGGGCGGCCCGTGTCCGTCGTACCGGTATCCGCGCTGCCCGTGTCTGTCGTCCCCGTGTCTGTCGTGCCTGCATCGGTGCCCCCACCGCTCACGCAGAGGCCGTCGGTGCCACAAAGCTCTCCGGGGCGGCAGTTGTAGACATCGGTGGCAGGGTCATCGCAGTCGGTGTCCCAGGCGCCGCAGTTGCAGTCGCAGCCATCGCCGCCGCCAAAGTTCACCGCGGGGCAGCGCCAGCCTGCCGGGAGCGATCCGCCGCACTCGCTCGGGCAGCGCGGGATGTCGGTCGCGTCGCACACCCCGTTGCCGCAGCTGCTCGCACAGTCGCTCGCGCAGGTCGCCTCGGACTCGTCCGGGCTGCAGAAGCCGTCGCCACAGATCGAGCTCGTGCCGCACAGGCGGGCGCTCGCATAGCCCGTGCCGCAGAGATCCTGCACCGCATTGAAGGCATAGGTGACACCCTCACCCGACACACCCGTCTCGGGCAGCTCATTCACCGCCGCGCAACCGCTCCGGTAGTTGTAGTCGGTGTCGCCGTTGACGAGGATGCCGACCACCTTGCGGTTGATGTCGAAGACGCCCGAGCCCGAGTTCCCACCGAACGCGTCGGTCGTCGCGCGGAAGGCCTCCAGCGTTCCGGCGGAGGCATCGACGACAGTGCCGCCAGTGTCGATTTTCGCGGGCAGACCACTGCCAAAACCGATCATGGTGACCGGGGCGCCCACGCGCATCGGTACCCGCTGCTTCTCGACCTCGGCCGGCGCATGACGCGGAGAGGCGGAGCGGTCAAGGCGAAGGATCGCGTAGTCGAGATCGCTGCTCCGCGACGGCTCCTGGTTCACCAACAGTTCGACGCACTCATAGACATCGGTCGCCTCAATGGTCGCCAGCGCCGTCGCCGACTCCATGTAGTAGTTGAAGACCCAGACCGTGCTCGCGCAGTCCGACGCGCTGGACACGCAGTGGCCGGCGGTCAGCAGCAGATCGTCATCGATGAGCGTCCCCGAGCAGCTCGCCGCAGAGAGCTGGTCGTAGAACCGCTCCGTCCGGCAGAGGCCATAGCTCCGCCCGATCGTGTCGGCATTGAGCGCGTAGGTACCGTCGCTGTTCCGCTGCAACGTGTTGGGATTCATCATCGCAGCGATCGACTGCGTCGTCAGATCACGCAGCGCCAGGTCGGGGTGCTCGTACCAGTCCTTGCGGTCGTCGGTGCCGTAGACAACCTCACCGGGCGTGCTCCGAAGCGCAGGCTCGGTTTTCGGCTCCTGCGCAACCGGTGCCGCGACCTCTGCTGCTGGCTCACACGCCGCAGCGCTCGTGAGCAGAAGAAGTCCCATCGAAATCGCGCGCGCCGTCTTCATGCTTTTTCTCGGAGCAGATGCGGCTTCATCGCCGCTGGAGGTTTGTGCTAACGCTTGGACATTCTCTCGGCAAGAAGGACCCAATGCATCCGGCCGCTCCGCTCCGCTTTCTGGCACTCGGCGACTCCTACACCGTCGGCGAGGGCATCTTCCTCGAGGAGTCCTGGCCCTACCTCCTCGCGCAGCGGCTCACCTCCTCGGGCTTTCCCTGTAGCCCGCCCGAGGTGATCGCCAAGACAGGCTGGTCCTCCGATGAGCTCCTCGCCGGCATCGAGGCCGCCAACCCGCAAGGACCCTACGACATCGTCACCATCATGATCGGCGTGAACAACCAGTACCGTGGCCGCCACCGTGACACCATCCATGACGACCTGCACAAGCTCGCCGCCATCGCCGTTTCCCTCGCAGAGGGGAAGCGGGAGCGCGTCTACGTCATCTCCATCCCCGACTGGGGCTGCAGCCCCTTCGGACAGACCAAGAACCCCCGCCTCATCCGACGCCAAATCGACGCCTACAATCAGTTCATCAGGGTAAACACCCGCCATCGGGTCTCATGCTTCATCAATGTGACGACGCTCTCACGCCTCGCCAAGCGGGTGCCGCAGCTCAACGCAGCCGATCAGCTCCACCCGTCGGGCGCCATGCACCACCTCTGGATGGAGCGCATCGCAACGGAAATCTTGGAAGAACTCCGCTGGGTCGACCCAACTACCTCGGAAGAGACTTGAGCACCGCGTCGAAGGCCTGTGCGGCTTCGGCGCAGCTCTGATAGCGGTTTGCCGCCTTCTTCTCGATCAGCTTGAGGATAACCGCCTCGAGGCTCTCCGGCAGCGAAGGCACGATGGTGCGCGGCGGCGTCGGCTGCTCGTTGAGGTGCTTCATCAGCAGCGGCAGAAGCTCGGGGTGTTCGAAGGGTAGTTTGCCCGTGAACATCTGGTAGGCCGTGATTCCAATGGCGTAGACGTCGGTGGAGTGGGTGACCGACGAGAAGCCGCTGATCTGCTCCGGCGACATGTAGTCCGGCGTGCCGGCGATCATGTTCCCCACCGTCATGCCCTGACTCTCCTGCCGCTTGGCGATTCCGAAGTCCATGACCTTGATCGCGCCATCGTTGCAGACAAAGATGTTGTGCGGCTTGATGTCGCGATGGACAACGCCCCGCTGGTGGGCCGCCTCCAGACCGCGGCAGGCCTGAATCATCCAGTTGAGCCCCTGCCGCAGCTCCATGGGCTTGCCCATGTAGTGGTTGAGGTCGTTGCCCTCCAGAAGCTCCATCGAGATGAACCGGTAGCCCAAGAAGGTGCCGATGTCGTAGAGTCGGATGATGTTCGGGTGGCTCAGCTTCCGCGAGAGGGTAAGCTCCTGCTTGAACCGGGCCACCATGTTCTCGTCTTCCATCGTCTGGGTGAAGACCTTGATGGCCACCCGCTCGTCGAGCTCCAGATCGTGCGCCCGGAAGACCGAGGCCATGCCGCCTTCGCCGAGCTTCTTCTCCAGCTTGTAGCGGGCGCCCAGCATCGACCCCTCGACAAGCCCCTTCCAATCGGCGGGCGGCGTCATGGGCGCAGCGCCTGAGGGAGTCTCCTGGCGCACCACCGGGAAGTCGTTCGTCGGACCGGCCTCGGCCTGCCGAGCGCCTGTGGGCGGAAGCGCGGGCGCCGCGATCGCCGGATTGCTGCCGGAAGCCCGCGACACGGGCGCCGGCGTCGCAGGCAGCGCAGGAAGACCCGGAAGGTCGGGCAGGTCGGGCAGATTCCGCTCAAAGTAGCCGGCCCGCTTTACATCTGACTCGCCCGACCGGAAGGCCTGATCTTCGCGCATAATCTTGTCGTAGACCATCGCCGAGCCGCGCGCATCGCGGTCGATCTGCTCCACCCGGTCGCGCGTGTCTTTGTAGTTGGGCGCAACCTCCAGCAGCTTGCCGAAGGCGTCGCGCGCGTTCTCGACAAAGTCGTGCCGCTGGTAGAGCCGACCCAGCTCGTAGAAGGCCTCGGCCTCTCGGTTGCTGGTCGGAGGCTGCCGCACAAAACTCGTGAGGAAGTTCTCGAGCACAAAGTCGAGCGCGTTGAGGCTGGAGGCCATCTTGATGGCCTGCATCGCGGCTTCGCGGTAACGGGCGTCGTCGCGCGGCACGCGGCAGAACTGGTCGAGCGCCTTCCCTGTGTCGCCGAGCTCGAGGTAGCAGAGCGCGCTCTCGTAGGGCATCGCGCCATCGGAGAAGAGCTTCGCCGCCTGCTCCGGCTGCTTGAGCATGCGGGCCATACGCGCCGCAGAACCGAGCTGTCGCAGCTGAATGTAGGCCTCCATCGCGAGCTGGAACTTGCCCTCAGACTCCAGCCGCTTCGCTGCCTCGAGGTTCATCACCCCCAGCGCCCGGCTCGCCGTCGCCGGCGCCGCCTGCGGCGCAAACTGCGCTCCGGAGCCCTTCTTGCGGAAGTCTGCCTGTAGCTGCTGCGCCCGGACCGGGTCGCCCGACTTCGTCAGGAACTCCACCGCGCGCGGGACCTCGCCCAGCAGCACCATGATGTCGATGGCCAGCTCGGCGTTCTTCCCGCGCGAAAAGCAGATCGCAGCCTTCAGCAGCCGACGCTTGCCCTCGGGCGGCAGCGCATCCACCGCACGCGGGTCCACCTTCCCCTGCACCACCATCAGCCGCAGACTCTGCAGCAGCAGACCGCCGGCCTCATCTTCCCGCTTGGTGTTCAGCAGCACGCGGGCCGCCTCTTCCACTGCGCCAGCCCGCTTGTAGGCCTCGAGCGCCGGCTCAATCTGGCCGCGCGCCTCCATCTGCTTCGCGGTCTCGATGAGCTTCTGTGTGTCCTGCGTCGACATCTCGGCTGTTAGTCCTCTGCAATGTCGAGCGTCATCTGACGCAGGTGCTCTGGATCCTTGGCGATCCGCAGCCCATCTTCAACCGTAATGATTCCCTGCCTCATGTAGTTCAGCAGGCAGGTGTCCAGACTGATCATACCCGTGCCCGCATTCTCGGACGACTGGAGCAGACCATCAATCTGGTGCACCTTCCCTTCGCGGATCATGTGGGAAACTGCAAAACTCTGGAGCAGAATCTCCAGCACGGCCACCCGCCCCTCGCCGCTCGACCGCTTCACAAGGTGCTGCGCCACAATGCCTCGGAGCAGCACCGACAGAATGCCCCGCACCTGCTCCCGCGCCTCTTCCGGCGCCGCATCGATGATCCGATCGATGGCCGTCGCAGCCGAGTTCGTGTGCAGCGTCCCAAAGACCAGCACACCCGTCTCGGCAGCAGAGAGCGCCAGCTGGATGGTCTCGAGATCACGCATCTCGCCGACCACGATGACATCGGGCGACTCACGCAGCGCCGACCGCAGCGCCGCAGAGAAGGACTCCGCATGGATGCCCACCTGACGCTGCGTCACCAGGGACCGCATGGGCAGATGGATGAACTCGATCGGGTCCTCGATCGTGATGATGTGGCGCGGCTGAACCCGGTTGATCTCGCTGACAATCGCAGCCAGCGTCGTCGTCTTGCCGGCGCCGGTAGGACCGGTGACCAGAACGAGCCCGTTGGCGATGTCGGTCAGCTTTTTCACCGCAGCCGGCAACCCCAGATCGGCAACCGATGGGATGGTGTCCGGGATGATCCGGAAGACCGCGCCCATGCCGCGCGCCTGCTGGAAATAGTTGGCCCGGAACCGTCCGATGCCGTCGAGCGCGTAGACAAAGTCGAACTCGTTCTGCGCCGCAAAGCGGGTCCGCTGCTCGGGCGTCAGGATCTCAAGCAGGAAGCGGCGTGTCTCCGTCTCCGACATGATGCGGAAGGGGAGCCGCAGCAGGTCGCCGTCATGACGGATCGTCGGCACCGTGCCGGCCGAAAAGTGGAGGTCGCTCGCGGCCTGCTCCACAACGAGACGCAAAAAGGAGTCGAGGCGTGCCATCTTACCCCTTCAGCGCTGGTGTGGTGGAGCTGGTGCCGGCGTCGCTCAACGGACTGATGGCGGAGACTGCGGGACGGGAGCCCGTCTCGTGCTCCACCACCACCGCCTCGAACTCCTTCTTGTTCACCGAACGCATGTAGGCATCCTCGGACGAGATCAGCCCAGACTTGAAGAGCCGGACCAGCTCGTTGTCCATGCTCTGCATGCCGAGCTCCCGCGAGGTCGCGACCACATTGGGGATCTGGTAGGTCTTGCCCTTGCGGATGAGGTTGGCGACCGGTTCGTTGTTCAGCATCACCTCGAGCGCCAGGACGCGGCCCGACTGGTCCCGCTTGGGGATCAGATACTGACAGACCACCGCCCGGAGCGAGTTGGCCAGGATCGAGCGCACCTGCGGCTGCTGGCCTGCGGGGAAGGCGTTGATGAGCCGATCGACGCTCGTGTCGGCCGTCGCGGTGTGCACCGTGCCGAAGACAAGGTGGCCCGTCTCAGCCGCCGTGATGGCGAACTGGATGGTGGTCAGGTCGCGCATCTCGCCGACCAGGATGACGTCGGGGTCTTCGCGCAGCGTCGCGCGGAGCGCGTTCGGGAAGGTGTGCGAGTGGGTGCCGATCTCCCGCTGATTGATCATGCACTGCTTGGGCGTGTGGAGCACCTCGATGGGGTCCTCCAGCGTGATGATGTGCTTGGGGTGAGAGCGGTTGATGTAGTCGATGATCGCAGCCAGCGTCGTCGACTTGCCCGAGCCCGTCGGGCCACCCACCAGCACGAGGCCGTTCTTGAGATCGCCGAACTTGGTGACCACCTCGGGCAGCCCAAGCAACTCCATCGCCAGGATCTCGTTCTTGACCACCCGGAAGACCGCCGAGAGGCCGCCGTTGCTCCGGAAGACATTGACGCGGAAGCGGAGGGCCTCGCTCTTCACCTCATGCGAAAAGTCGACGTCCCGAAGATTCGAGAGCGACTCGCGCTGCGCAGCCGTCAGTTGAGGCAGCAGGAGCGCCTCAATCTGCTCGTTCGAGAGCACATTGTTGGCCAGCGGGATCATCTCGCCGAGCCGCTTGATGTAGGGCTTGTTGCCCGAGGTCAGCATGAGGTCGTCGCCGCCCGCTTTGGCCGTCGCATAGAGCAGCCGATCGAGCGTGGAGAGAGAGCGAACCACCGTCTGCGCGCCATCACGGAGCTGCGAGGTGAGGTTCCACTTTTGCACCATGTCGAGCGCGATGTTCTTCACCTTCAGGTCGGAGTGGTGAACCATCTCCAGCACCCGCGGCACCTGCGAAGCATCGTTCAGCTTCTCGAGGGCCTGCAGCGAAGCCACGACCACATCGGTGTCTTCCACGTCGAGGAGCCCTGCGATCGCAGCAACCGCCGTCGAATCAGCGATCGAGAGCAGCGCATCAATCGCCGTGAGCCGGAGCTCCGGCTGCTGGTTCATGATCTCGATGATGTAGGGCACCGACCGAGCGTCGCGCAGCACCCCGATCGCCTCCAGCGCCCGCTCACGCACCCACCAGTCGGTATCGCTCGTCGCAGCACGGACCAGCGCGCCGAGTGAGTTCGGATCGGCCAGCCGCATCAGCATCTCGATGCCGTAGCGCCGCACCACATCGGAGCCGTCTGTCAGGAAGCCCACAACATGTCGCGTCAGCGAGGTGCCGGCCATCTCGACCAGCGCATCGGTGATCCGCTCACGCACCCACCAGTCCTCGTCGCGGAGGAAGCGGAGCAGCTGCGGCCAGAGTCGGCCGTCGGTGTCGCCTACCTTCTTGGCAAGGTCGGCGGCGATGCGCTTGACCTCCACGTCGCGGCTCCGGAGCAGCCAGAGGATGGTCCGCGACACCTCGAAACGGCCCGCCTTCGCCAGCGACTGGAGCACCTCTGCAGCCCGCAGCCGCACATTGATCTGCTTGTGGTTGAGCGCCTCCGCCAGCAGCGGGAGCACATCCTCGGTGCCGATGTTCTCGAGGGCGTCGAGCACCGCCAGCCGGACCGACCGCGGGCCGTAACCGAACTGCTCCCGCATAAGCCCGATCACGCGGAGCGAGGTGTACCGACCCATCGCACGCAGCGTCACCTTGACGGTCGACACCGGCGCGTTTGCCAGCCGCGAACCCACATAGGCGATGAACTCCTCCTCCTCGGCGACCCGTCCGAAGGCGCTGATTGCCTCGTGCTTCACCTGCTCGATGGGGTCCTCGAGCACCTGGTTGAGCGCCTCCAGCGCTCCCTGCCGGTTCTTCGACACAAGCTCCTGGTTGCCCAGATACTTGATGGCGTGGAGCTTCTCATCCGTGGTGCCCACCGCAACGCAGCCGTGCATCGCGGGGATGGCGTGGTAGCCGGCCAGCACGACCAGGGCGTCCACGGCCTCGATGCGGCCGGGGAAATCGGGCCGACCGCACATGTCGACGAGGTGACCAAAGAGGGTCTTGCCGCCCACCTTGCTCGCAATCGCACCCGCAGCCTGACGGATCGCGGGATCGACATCCTTGAAGAGCTGCACCAGCTCTCCGTGATAGGCCACGTTGTTGCAGCGCTGCGCCGCATCGACCAACGCCTTGCGCGCCGCCGTATCGGCCTGCTTCAGCGACCGGAGATAGTGGGGAAAGAGGTCGCGGTGCTTGGCACTTTCGCCAAGCTTCTGGAAGACCGCGCAACGGAGCACATGATGGCGCCCTTCGCCCTGCGCCCGCTTGTCCAGCACGATGCCCAGCAGAAAGAGCATGTCCTGTGCATCGGCCTCACCCACCTGATGCACGAAGTTGTCCACCTCCGGCGGACCGGCCCACGCTGCAGCGCGAAAATCGCGATGTAACTCCTTGCCTGACAGCATCACTTCATCCGAGTCTGGGTGCAGGCTGCAAGGCTAGCGCAGCCGCATCGCTCCTGCAAAGCCTACTTGGGGGCAGGAGCTGGTGTTTCTGGGGCCGCAGGAGCTGGTGTTGCCGGAGCCGCAGGAGCTGGTGTTTCCATGGCGGCAGGAGCTGGTGTTTCTGGGGCCGCAGGAGCCGGTGTTGCCGGAGCCGCAGGAGCTGGTGTTTCCATGGCGGCAGGAGCTGGCGTTGCCGGAGCCGCAGGAGCTGGTGTTTCCATGGCGGCAGGAGCTGGCGTTGCCGGAGCCGCAGGAGCCTTGTCTTCACAGCCCTTCGAGCGGGTCAGAATGCGAAGCGCAACACGACGGTTCGCGGCCCTGCCCTCTGGCGTGCTATTCGAAGCGACAGGCGCCCCCTCACCGAAGCCGACCGCCTCCAGCCGTCCTTCGCCCACGCCCTTGTAGATGAGGTAGGTGAGCACCACCCGTGCGCGGCGGGCCGAGAGGTCGAGGTTGTGCTCGTCGGAGGCATCGCTGTCGGCATGGCCCTCCACCCGCATCATCGTGATCTCGGGGGCTCCAGCGAGCGCCTCAGCGGCCCGGTCCAGGAGCTGCAGCGATCGGGCATCCATGATGTCATCATCCACGCCAAAGCGGAGCGGAGCACCAAGCACCACCTCGTCGCAGGTCAGCGTCACATAGATGCCGGCCAGCGACTCGGGGCAGCCGTCCGTCTTGGCGCCGGACAGCGCGCCCGACGGGATGTCGGGGCAGCGGTCAGCGATGTCTGCGAGGCCATCGCCGTCGTTGTCGAGCTCGGGGCAGCCGTCGCCGTCGGCAAAGCCGTCGAAGTCCTCCTCCTCGTTGGGACACTTGTCCACCCGGTCAAGGAGGCCGTCGCCATCGTTGTCATACTCGGGCACGCCGTCGCCATCTTCGAAACCGTCACGGTCCTCGGGGATGCGGGGGGCGCCATCGACCAGATCGGGGACCCCATCTGCGTCATCATCGAGATCGGGACACCCGTCTTCATCAATGTAGTTGTCACGGTCCTCGGCCTCGTCGGGGCAGAGGTCGGCATCGTTGGTCAACCCGTCGCCGTCGCGGTCAGACTCGGGCGGCGCGGTGTAGTTGAGGCCGAGCAGGTAGCGGAAGGCGGGCCACCCGACGGCCTCGCCGAACCCGACGCCCATGGCTGTGGATACCGACCAGCCGTCACGGGCGCGGGTGGCTACGCCCACGCGGAGCTCCTGCGCCAGCTCCGTCGCGTCGCCGTTGGGCGTCGTCAGGCGGCCCTCCCACTCCGAGACCAGTTCGAGCTCGGCCGCAATCGCGTAACGGCTCGCAAGCCGGAGCAGTGCCTCATCTCCGACGCTGAGGTTGGCAAACTTCCGTGTTGGCCGGAAGCGATAGCCGGCCTCCATGGAGATGCTCCCGGTCGGGTAGCGCGACTCCAGCACAAGGCTTGCGCCGCCGCGGAGTTGGCCGTCACCGCGGAAGTCGAGCTCATCGCCTGTGGCGAAGAAGAGGTCGCCCACCACCGCAGTCGCAATCCCGAACCGCCCCTCGGGGGCGCTCAGCGAAAAGCGGGGGGAGATGACAAGATCGGCCTGGCCGCTGCTCCCTGCGGAGCCGTCCCAGATATCGTAGGTGCGGCCATCGACAACCACCGCACTCAGATCGTCACCGGTCTGATGAAGAACCACGGGCACCAGCAGTCCAACATCGAGCCGCCGATGGAGGGCCAGCCGCGCCTGCAGGTGGGCGGTCTGTTGCCAGGCGATGACGGAGCCGCGGTCCTCGCCGTCAATCTTGGGGGCAAAGGGGCGATCGGCGGCATCGAATGTGAGGCCGAGCCGCCACTGCGCGGGGCGGAGGAGGAAGGCGGAGCGGGTCGCCCAGCCGCCGGTGGCACCATCGCCATGTGGCTCGAAGGTAAGCGTCGAGAAGTTGGCCTCCGTCAGCGCCTGCGCCGATGCGCCTTGTGCACCGGCAGCGAGCAGTCCTGCGGCAACCGCAGCTGCGGTCAGGAGCTGGCGAAGTGCATGGCTCACGGGCAGGCAGCGGGGTCGAAGCTGATGGTCGTCACATCGCCGTTGGGGCCGGAGGCGCCGATGGGGCAGAAGACGGCGCGCACACTGGCGGCGGAGCGGAAGGTAGAGAAGTTGATGTCGAACTTGGCCACGAGGAGGTCGTAGGAGTCGTTGGCTCCGGTGGGCTCGTTGGCGCACCAGGTGGGCCCGATCTCCCAGACCCTGAGCTCGTCGCCAGCGCGGAAGCGGTAGTCGTCGGGGAAGGAGACGATGGCCCAGCCGCCGTCATCGCCCATGGACCAGTAGGTCTGGAAGGCGGTGCCGGTCTCGGGCTGGTCGACGGCGCAGTCCTGACCTGCTGCATCGGTGGGCATGCTGTCTACGGGGCCGGTGATGCTCGAGAAGTCGAGCGTGGCGTTTTCGGAGCCGAGGTAGGCGCCGCGGCGCTGGCCCTGAACAATCTCAGCGAAGGCGAGCGTTGCGCCATCGCGGCGGATCTCGACGGCGTCGATGTCGGGGCCGGGGTGGCGGTTGAGCAGCGAGGTCTGCGAGGCGGCAGTGGAGACAATGGCCACATAGGCGTAGTCGGTCTCGCCAGGGACCGGGCCGGTCTCGCCGGGCTGGCAGGCGCCGTAGCGGGCGCCTTCGGGGACGAGACAGGTGGAGCCCTCCTGGCAGTCGAGTTCGTCGCGGCACTCAACATAACAGATGGTGCCATCGCAGCCGTATCCGCCGGAGCAGTCGGTGGCGACGGTTTCTACGGTGCAGGGCGTATTGGCGGCCGGCGGGGTGGTATCAACGGGCGTGGTATCGGCACCGGAGCCGCCCGTGTCTGCAGCGCCCGAGCCACCGGTGTCTGCGGCGCCGGTGTCGGACAGGGTGTTGTCTTCCTCCTCCCGGTTGTTGCGGACAGAAGTGGTCTCGGAGCAGGCGGCGAAGAGGAGCAGAGCGGGGAGCAACGAAATGGCGCGCATCGGGAACCCGAGGTGAAAGAGTTGGACAGGGTGCGCTCTAGTCGTGGACCACGCGCAAGGGAAGAAAGGCTGAATCCGCAGGTTGGGAGGATCGGATTTCTGCTGCAAAAGATCCCGAAACGGGGGTCTCGGGGGAGGGGCTGGGGCTCTCATCGGGGGGAGCAGCGGCGCCGCGGCACAATCCGGCCAGAAGGATAGACCATTGAATCATGGTTCAAAAACAGCCTAGGAGCAGCGTCGTCAGAGGCGGCGTTTCGCCCGAAAGCGGGGCCGCACACGGGGTCTGAAGCGGCCACAAACTTCTTGCAAAGGGTAGTCAACAGGTCTATCGGAAGTGTCATTCCAGATTCGATGCAACTTCGGTTCAGACAATCTGGCACAAACTCGTTTCAAGATAGGCCACTCGGGTATTCTGCCCGAAACATCAACCACGCGGACGGTCTACCGCGCGAGAGAGAAGGTTAGGTAGAGGCAATGTCCAATAAGTTGTTCGTTGGTGGTTTGAGCTGGAACACAACCGATGATGGCCTTCGGTCAGGATTCGAGCGCTTCGGTACGGTCACCGATGCCAAGGTCATTCAGGACCGCGAGACTGGAAAGTCGCGCGGCTTCGGCTTCGTCACCTTCGAGTCCCCTGAGATTGCTCAGTCGGCCTGCGATGAGATGAACGGCAAGGATCTCGATGGTCGCACCATCCGCGTCAGCGTTGCTGAGGATCGTCGCGCAGGCGGCGGTGGCGGCGGCGGCGCAGGCGGCGGCGGTTACCGTGGTGCTGGCGGCGGCGGTGGCGGTGGCTACCGTGGTGCTGGCGGCGGCGGCGGCTTCGGCGGCGGCGGCGGTGGCTTCGGCGGTGGTGGCGGCGGCTTCGGCGGCGGTGGCGGCGGCTTCGGCGGCGGCGGCGGTCGTGATGGCGGTCGTGGCGGTCGTGACGGCGGCGGCTTCGGCGGTCGTGACGGCGGTCGTGGCGGTCGTGACAGCGGTCGCGACAGCGGTCGTGGCGGTCGCGGCGGCGATGAGGGCGGCGGCGGCGAGTGGTAAGCAGACCGCTGCGGGCCTGCCTGCAGCACTGTTGACCTAGCAGTCACTGTTTGAGCGGAGGATGGCGCGAGCCATCCTCTTCTCGTTTTTGCCACGCCGTTCTGCAGCCGCATCGAGCGGCCCACTCCCCTGGACCGCTGCTCGGTCCATCGATGAGCCAATCGGCGACCCACACTGCTGCAGCCCGCGGCGCACGCGGGGCGAGTGCGAAGACTGGAGGTTCCGCTCCTGGAGAACAGGCCCACGCCTCTTATCCCTCCGTGCGCCGACCCGAACGGCAGCCAGCACCTGCAAGGCGCAGGGGCGCACA
>JBIIFW010000346.1:0-3237 GCA_044236985.1 Bradymonadia bacterium
CGCGCGAAGCGATCCTGGCTGGGCGGTTCGCCGCCTACCGGGCTGCCTGCATCGAGGGCTGGGCGGCGGGCGAGCAGGAAAGGCCTTCTGCGGGGTAAAGTGTTGACCCCGTCGCCCTAACTTTGGTAGTCACCCGCACCCATTTGCCTCTCATTTGCCGAATCGCCGGCACCGGGAGGCGTTTCCGGCCCTCATGACCCCACTCTCGCCCCTCCTTTTGGCGCAGGCTCAGCCCGCCTGGTTCAGCTCCGTCATCATGCTCGCGCCGATGATTGTGCTGTTCTACTTCCTGATCATCCGTCCGCAGCAGAAGCATGCGAAAGAGTTGGAGAATTTCCGTTCTTCGCTCAAGGTTGGCGATGCGATTGTGACCATCGGCGGTGTCCACGGCTCGGTCACCGAAGTGGCCTCAGATGCGATAACCGTCGAGGTTGCCAAGGGCGTCCGACTGAAGTTCGAGCGGGCGGCGATCGCTCGGATGCAGCGTCCGGCTCCAGAAGCGGCCGCATCGTAGTTCTCTTGTTTTTGCACATCCTGCGGTCGTAACGCAGGGTTGGAGCTGTCACATCATGTCATCAGGTTGGAAATTCAGATTCGGCATGGCGGTTGCGATAACCATCGTGAGCATCCTTGCCCTTATCCCGTCGCTCTACGTGAAGGACACCGAGGCTCCCGGGTGGGTCAAGTGGCTCAGCGGAGAGGTCAGCGCCCGCATCACGCCGGGCCTCGACCTTCAGGGCGGTCTTCATCTGCAGTATCAGGTGGATATCGACAAGGCGATCAGCGACAAGCTTGACCGCTACGCCGACCAGCTCCGCCGCAGCGCAAAGAAGGCTCACCCTGCGACGCCGCTCAAGGTGGCGCGCATCGATGGTCAGGCTGCGCTCGAGGCCTCTGCGGAGGGCGTCGATGTGAACACGCTGCTCGATGCAGACGAACTCGCCCTGCTGCACCTCATCAAGGCTTCGGAGGGAACGAAGGTCAAACTCTCGCTCGATGCCGCCTATGTGGAGGAGACGCGCAGTTACGCGCTCAATCAGGCAATCGAGACCATCCGCAAGCGTATCGATTCGCTGGGTGTGGCGGAGCCGAGCATCTCGCGCCGCGGCGACGCCGACATCATCGTTCAGCTCCCAGGCCTGTCGGAGGCTCAGTTCAAGTCGACCAAGGACCTCATCAGCCAGACGGCTCAGCTCGAGTTCCGCATGGTGGCCGACGAAGACAACTTCTTCTTTTCGGGCGCCCAGGTTGCCGAGACAGAGGGCGTGACCAACGCCGGTGGCCGTCCCGCCAGCGCCGATCTGCAGAAGCTCAAGGCCGCCGTTGCTTCGCTTACCCCGCCTGAAGGCACGGTCATCCGCTACATCAAGGAAGAGGAGTTCAACCGGGCGACGCAGAAGATGGAGCTCAAGCGCTACCGGGCGATGCTGCTCAAGGCTGAGGTCCCGCTCACCGGCGAGTATATCACCGACGCCCGCGTCATGCCCGACCCGCAGACCAACCAGCCCTTTGTCTCGCTCACGCTTGACGGCCAGGGTGCACGGCTCTTCGGTGACCTCACCGCTGCCAACGTCGGCAAGAACATGGCCATCGTCCTCGACGAGGTCATCGCCTCTGCGCCCCGCATCAACGACCGCATCCCCGGCGGACGGGTCTCCATTACGATGGGGGGCGGCTCCAACTTCCAGGCCATCTCAGGTGAGGCGCAGGACCTTGCCATCGTGCTTCGTAACGGCGCCCTCCCCGCGCCGATTGAGAAGCAGTTCGAGACGCAGGTCGGCCCATCGCTCGGCGCTGAGTCCATCAAGGCAGGCAGCCTGGCGCTCATCCTGAGCTTCCTGCTGGTTGGCGCCTACATGATCTGGCTCTACCGGGTCTCGGGTGTGGTTGCGACGGTCGTGGTCATGCTCATCGTCCTCTTCATCCTCGCGACGATGGCGGGGCTGAACGCGACGCTCACGCTGCCCGGTATCGCCGGTATCACGCTCACCATCGGTCAGGCGGTTGATGCCAATGTCCTTATCTACGAGCGAATCAAGGAAGAGCTAGCCGCTGGGAAGTCGGTCCAAGCTTCGGTCACGTCTGGTTTCGACCGCGCCATGTCGGCCATCGTCGATGGTAACATCACCACTGCCATCGCCGGCGTTGTCATGCTGCAGTACGGCTCGGGCCCCATCAAGGGATTCGCCGTCACGCTCCTCATCGGCATCGCCGCCACCCTCTACGCCGCCCCATCGATTAGCAAACTCTACTTTGAGTACCTCATCGAGCGTCGCCGCGTCACCTCGCTGAGCATCTAATCATGGCCACCAAGCAACGCTTCCAATTTGATTTCATGAAGTATCGCGCTGGCTTCGGCTGGCTGTCGATCATCACGACTGTGATCTCGCTGGTGCTCATTATGGCGCCCGGCCTCAAGTATGGCATCGACTTCGCCGGTGGAACCAACATCATGTTGAGCTTCAA
This sequence comes from Bradymonadia bacterium, assembly GCA_044236985.1. Taxonomy (GTDB): domain Bacteria; phylum Myxococcota_A; class Bradymonadia; order REDH01; family REDH01; genus CAIWGR01. Next base: position 2,467 of record JBIIFW010000346.1, read on the forward strand.
CAGCGATGTCACCGACGCCGAAGTCCGTAAGGTCATCGAAGAGTCGGGGATCTCCGACCCGTCGGTGCAGCGCCTCGGTGATGCCGCATCGGGCCAGTACCTCGTGCAGACGGGTGCGGTGACGACGGTCGCCAAGGAGAAGCTTGACGCCATGAAGGCAGCCGTTGTGGCCGCCTACGGCGCTGAGGCCACCTTCGACTACAACGAGACCTCCGGCGACCGCATCTACATCCGACTCGGCGAGACCCCCTACGGCAACCTCTTCGAGGCCGGTTCGGGCGCTGCGGATCCGGCTGCCGTTACCCTCTCGGCCAAGGCCACCGAGCTCGCCACCGCCCTTCAGGGGACACTCGCGCCGGCTGCAGGCGAGACCATCACTGTCTCGCCCTACGGTGGTGTCTCGGACCGCAAGTTCCTCGTGCAGCTGCAGTCCATGCAGACCGCCATCGAAGCCGGCCTCCGGAAGGCCTTCGGCGATAAGTTCAAGGCTGTGGACAAGGTCGAGACCGTCGGGCCTCGCGTGGGCGCGCAGCTCCGCTCGGACGCCGTCAAGTCGGCGCTCGTCGCCCTCCTCGGCATCCTCATCTATGTCGCCATTCGGTTCGACATGCGCTACGCCCCCGGCGCCGTGCTCTCGCTCGCCCACGACTCGCTCATCCTGCTCGGCGTGCTGGTGATGCTCGGCAAGGAGTTCAACCTGGTCATCCTTGCCGCGGTCCTCACGCTCATCGGCTACTCGCTGAACGATACCATCGTGAACTTCGACCGTAT
>JBIIFW010000260.1:0-4232 GCA_044236985.1 Bradymonadia bacterium
GTATCCGCGAGAACCTTGATCAGAAGACCAAGGAGAAGCTGCCGGACCTTATCAACCGTTCGATCAACGAGGTGCTCAGCCGCACCATCATCACCTCCATGACCACCGTGCTCGCCACGGCCTCCATCTACCTCGTCGGTGGAGGTCTGGTTCGTGACTTCGCCTTCGCGATGCTCTTCGGCGTTATCTTTGGCACCTACTCCTCCATCTTTGTCTCCAATTCGATGATGCTGTGGACGACCGAGTGGCTTGAGAAGCGGGCAGCCAACCGGCCACCCGAGATTATCACGCAGGCTGCCGACCTGCCCTAAGCAGCCCCCTTGCAAGAGCCGCGCTCCCGAGGGGACCGCCCTCTGGCGCTCATCCCCCGCCGTTCTGGAGCAGATCTCCGATGCATTGGAAGCATCATCCAACACAACCCGATGAAGTGGCGGCAGCGTCGCGCGCTCTCGGGGTGTCGGAGCTGACGGCACAGTGCATCCTCAACCGGGGCGTCTCGGGGCTTGAGGCGATGGCCAACTTCCTGCAGCCCGATATCGGACGGCTGCACGACCCCTTCCTCCTCAAGAACATGGACGCCGCGGTTCGCCGCATCCGCCGCTCCATCGTCCGAGGTGAGCGCATCCATGTCCACGGCGACTACGACGTGGACGGTATCTCCTCGACCTCGGTGCTCGTCATCGGCCTGCGCACGCTGGGCGCCGACGTGCACTACCACATTGTCCAGCGTGGCGACGGCGCCATCGGATTGGGTCTCACCAGCCTCATGCGGGACCACATACCCAAGCGGCCCAAGCTCATCATCACGGCCGACTGTGGGACGAGCAACCATGAGGCCATCGACGAAGCCAACCGGCACGGCATCGATGTCATCGTTGTCGACCACCACGTGCCGGGCGCGACGCTTCCCAAGTGCGCTGCCCTGCTGAATCCGCAGCTGCCGCGGAGCGCCTTCCCCTTCCATCAGCTCGCTGCAGTCGGCGTCGCCTACAACCTGATGGTTGCGCTCGATACCTTTGTTGCCCGCGAAGATGCAGGCCGCTGGCCCCGGATGCCGCTGCGCGACATGGCAGACATCCTGGCGCTCGGCACCGTGGCCGATCTGGTGCCGCTGGTGGACGAGAACCGCTCCTTTGTGGCGGAGGGGCTGAAGCTGATTCGTGGCGCCCGACGTCCCGGCATCTGCGCGCTCATGAGCTGCGCAAACCTTCTTGGCGACGAGAGCGCGGGCGAGGGGCCGGAGCCGATCACGGCGCGGACGATCGGCTATCGTATCGCCCCGCTCCTCAACGCCGCCGGCCGCATGGACGATGCCAGCAAGTGCGTGGAGCTGCTGGTCGCAGATAACTTCCGGGCCGCCGATCAGATTGCGCGGGAGCTGGTTCAGTGGAACCAGAAGCGGCAGGTGACGGAGCGAGAGGTGCTGGATGAGGCGATGGCGGAGGCTGCGCGCCGCGTGGCCCTTGGCGATGCCACCATCATCTTGGCGAGCGGGAACTGGCACCCCGGTGTGCTCGGCATCGTGGCGAGCCGCATCGTGGAGCGCTTCCAGCGCCCTGTGGCGGTGCTCTCCATCGACGCCAATGGACTTGCGAAGGGCTCTGTGCGGAGCCCCGGCAGCGTGGACATGCTCCGGGTTTTGGCCAAGTGCCGCGACCTGCTCGAGACGCACGGTGGCCATAAGCTTGCGGCCGGCGTCGCCCTCAAAGCGGCCCGGCTCGATGAGTTCCGCGAGCGGGTTCAGGTTGCCATCCAAGAGCAGCTTGAGGATGGAAAACTGCCAGGGCGCTCCATCGAGATTGACGCCACAGTCGACCTGAACGAGCTTACCCGTGAGGTTGTCTTGGAGCTCGAAGCGCTCGCCCCCTTCGGTGCAGGCAACGCGGAGCCGGTCTTCGAGGCCCGTCGCGTGCAGGCCCTGCAGCCGCGCGTGGTGGGCAACGCAATCCGCTTCAAGCTTCGGATTGGCGGGCGCAGCTTCGACGCGATCGCCATCGGAGCCGCCTCCCGCATCGACGAGGTGAAGGGGACGCTCAGTGTCGCCTTCACGCCCCGCGCCGCCCGTCGTGGCGACGAGCAGGGTGTGGAGCTCCTCATCCGCGACTTCCGGAATGCTGACGGCCAACCCGATGCGTCGTAGTTTTCTACCGCCTGATTACAACAGCGCTCCGGGCATGGGGGCCTTCCGCATCGTGCTGTTGATTCTCGCCTTTGTCGGCGTCATCTGGCTCACGCGATCGGGCGCGCAGACGCTGAGCAGCGGCGTGATGCTTCTGGCCGGTCCACCGCCGGCACCCGGTTCAGGGTCGGGCAGCGGTGCACTGACGCCGGCGGAACAGGCGGCGCTCGACGGCCGCAACCGCGAGCTTCAGGCACGCTTGGCAGCCGCCGTCGCGGCGCAGCAGGCAGGCTCGGGCGCCGGCTCGGGAAGCGGCGCGACTCCGTGAGTTCGACCGTCTGGAGAGCCTTCGAGCCGGGACTGGTGAACGAGCTGAGCACGCTCTTCGACCCCCGCTACCTCGACTACCGCGGCGCCGACTTCGAGGCCGTCGAGCAGCTCCGACTGCGGCTTGGTGACCGCATTCCCTCCAAACTGGAGATCGGCAGCAACAGTGGCGAGTTCCTCGAGGGGCTCAACCAACGCTCCACCGCCGACCGGCCCGCCATCGGCATCGAGCACGACGGCACCCAGTTCAACCTGTCGGTAAAGCGCCGCGACAAGCGGAAGTGGCAGCAGGCTGAGGTGCTGCGTGCTGACGCGCGCATTGCTGTCCCGCTCCTCTTTGCGCCCGCTTCGCTCGACGAGATCCATGTCCACTTCCCCGACCCATGGTGGAAGGACCGTCACGCCAACCGGCGCCTCCTCGAACCCCTCTTTCTGCGGATTCTGGCGCGGCGGCTTCGACCCGGCGGACAGCTCTTCGTCAAGAGCGATGTCTTCGACTACCTGCTCGCCCTGCGTGACTACGCGGCCGCCTCGGGTGCGCTGGTGCCGCTGCAGCCCGAGTTCTGGCCCGACGAGCGGAGCTGGACCCATACCCGTCGCGAGCGCAAGTGCATGCAGGTCGCCCTGCCCTTCGGACGCGGTTACTACGCTCGCAGCGCCGCGTTTGACGGCGCGCTGCCGGAGGCGGTCGAACTAGCCGAGAGCTTTGTCGTCAGCGAGCCGGGCAAGGCGATGGAGCTGCTACGCGGTCGGCCGTTGCACGACCGAATCCAGCGCGAAGTGCAGGCAGCCTCAGAGCAGCGAAAGGTCGACGCGGAGGACTGAGCCACCGTCGGTCAGCGCAAAGAGCATGCTGCCTGCGACCGCCACGGGGCTGGAGAATCCTGCGCCTGCATCGAGGCGGCCGTGGACCCAGGGGGCCTTGCTGTCGAGCAGGTAGAGCCCCCGCTCGCTTGTCGAGAGCATGAGGTAGCCGTTGGAGACGACGAGGCCGTCTGCGACCACCTCTTCGAGCGCGAAGGCCGTGGCGGTCTCGCCTGTGGCGGGCGAGAGCCAACGCAGCTGCGCGTCACCCGTGATGACGACAATGCTCTCCTCTGCGTGCGCAAGCTGCGAGATGCCCTTCAGAGGCTCCTGCCAGACCACCGAACCCTGCGCCCGAGAGATGGCGAAGAGGCCGCCGCCGAAAGAGGCCGCGTAGACGGTGTCGCCGATGACGACGGGTGCGGTGTCGACATCTTTGAAGCGGTCGGCGGTGCGGGCCAACGAGACGCTCCAGATGGACTTACCGGCCCGGTCGAGCCGCTCGAGGTTGCCGTCGGCGTAGCCTGCGAAGAGGTCGTCGCCGGCGGCGGTTACGGTGGCGTCGGACTGCAGCGCGATGGCATTGCTGGCAGCGCGGTCGCGGCGCCAAGCAACTTCACCCGTTGCCCGCTTGAGCGCCACGACGCTGTTCCCGGAGAGCACCGAGACGACGAGGTCGCCCGTTACGAGCGGTGTGCTGTTGAACGAGCCGGCGACCGACGCCTTCCAGACCAGTTCGCCCGTTGTCGCGCGGAGGGCGCGGAAGGTGCCGTCATGCACGCCCACATAGACGAGGCCCTCTGCGATGACGGGAGCACCGCCAGCTGGGGCTTCGCCGGCCACGCTCCAGCGGGTCTCGCCCGACCCTGCATCGAGCCCGATGATGCGTCCGGAGGCGAGCGCTGCGACGACGGTCTGCGAGCCGGGGTCATAGGCAACGCCGCCAAACTGCTCCGCGCTCTTCTCGAAGGCCTGGATGGGC
>JBIIFW010000113.1:0-7462 GCA_044236985.1 Bradymonadia bacterium
GCGCCCCGCCGGTACCACCGTGGAGGAGGCGCTGGCGACCCCGCCCTGCTCACTGCCGGTCAGAGCAGAGGCACAGGGCGAGGCCTTCGGCTTCTTCAGCGACGGCACGGGCTACTTCACCGTGAGCGAAGGGACGAATGAGCAGCTCAGCAGGTATGTGGCCCGCTAGGCTGCCCTACTTCTGCACGGGACAGGTGCTCACGCCCATAACCGAGTAGAGCAGGCAGCTGCCCGTGACGCCGGTTGCGAGCGGGATGATGCCAAGCAGCCCCCACATCGTCTTCGGGCCAATGAAGACGAGAGAGATGGCAACGAGGCCAATCACGATACGAAGGGTGCGGTCCCAGCCAGCTTCATTGATCTTCATCTGACACTCCATCGAGAGTTGTCCTCCGAGCGGCGGAACGCCTTCGGTAGGTGGTCAGAATGTAGAAAGTTCGGGCGTTGGAAACAGGCCCGAAACGGGTTGCGAGAGCGCTCAAAACGGGGAGCCATTCTGCACAGCGAGATGGCTACCGGGGGAGCGGTTGCGCGCTAGTCGGAGAGCTGCGCTGGGTGCCGTAGATGCCCTTCCGGCCTGAGAGCAGCGTCGCCGCCACCATCGCCATCGCGGCCTGCGGCAGCACCGAGATTCCGAACAGTTCGACTGCCATCACCAGCAGCGCGAGCGGCGTGTTGGCTGCGGCGCCGAAGAGGGCCACCATGCCGACAGCCGCACCGGCGACGGGCGGCAGACCCAGCATTGTTGCAGCCGCGCGGCCTGCCAGCGCCCCGATGACGAAGAGCGGCGTGACCTCGCCGCCGATGAAGCCAACGCCGACCGTGACCGCGGTGAAGAGCAGCTTGAGCGCGAAGGCCTCGGGCCCGGATGCGCCAGCTCCGAAGGCCTCTGTGAGCAGCGGAAGACCGAGGCCGAGATAGTCGCGCGAACCGACCAGAACCGTCAGCAGAAGCAGCAGCGCGCCGCCCGCGGCGAGGCGCATGGGAAGCCGCGGAAGATGCCGCTCCGACGCGGCCTTGATGCCGTGCGAGAGCCAGACGAAGAGGCGGGCGAGCAGTCCCAACCCGGCACCCAGCAGGGCCCAGGCCGCGAGCGCATGAGGCGTCACGGGCGAAGCCTCGATGCGAGGAAAGGGGAAGTGGGCGATGCCGAGCCATCGCACCGTCGCGTCTCCCGCGAGCGCAGCCATCAGCGCTACCGGCAGCGCCTCCCAGAAGAGCCGGCGGCGGACCACGAACTCGGCGGCGAAGAGGGCGCCCAAGGCCTCGAGCCGTAGCGTCTCCCGCTCCCTCGCCTCCGAGTTTGCAATGGCGCCAACGGCGGCAAAGTGTCGCATGCTCGCCTCCATCCCTTCACCCGTGCGGAGGGGCAGGAAGTCTCGTCGCTGCGTTAAGGTTAAACGGCCAGCGCGAGGGTCAGGCCTTCTTGAGGAACTGGGTCTTGAGGACGATGGTGATGCCGTTCACACGGCCCTCGACCATGGCTGCATCGTCGGTGAGGTGGATGCCTTTGACGAGGGTTCCCCGCTTGGCGGTGAAGCCGGCTCCCTTCACCTCGAGGTCTTTGATGAGGGTGACCGCATCGCCTTCGACGAGCGGCGTGCCGTTGCTGTCGCGGACCAGAAGCGCGTCGTCGCCGGCAGCGGTAGCGTCGAGGCCGGCAGCGGCCCAGGAAGCGAGGGCCTCGTCGAGCCAGACCTGCTCGAGCAGTTCGGTGGCCCAGGCCTCACCGGGATAGCGTGAGAGCATGCGCCAGGAGAGCGCCTGGGTGACCTCATCGGTGCTCCAGATGGTGTCGCGGAGGAAGGTGGCTGAGGCGCCATCACGCAACGAGCCTCCTTCGAGGTGGCTCCTGCAGCCATCGCAAAGCGTCACCAGGTCGGCGGGTGTCCGGCGTGGCTCGAGGGTGACCTGCACAAGGTCGGCGGTTGAGGCACATAGCAGGCAGGGCATGGAGCCTCGTGAGGAGCGATGGGGGAGCGACGGGAGAGTCCCCTACCCGCTGGGGTGGTGGAGGCCAAGCGCCGGGTCAGGGTGTTGACCCATCGCAACAGCAGGGGTAGTCGCGCCGCATGAGCAGCGGCGGCAGACAGCCATGAAGTACAGGAGGGAGGTCGACGGTCTGCGGGCTGTGGCGGTCTTGACCGTCATCCTGTTTCACGCTGGCGTCGGAGGCTTCGCTGGCGGCTTTCTGGGCGTGGATGTCTTCTTTGTCATCAGCGGCTACCTCATCTCGACCATCCTGATGGCAGAGGTGGAGGGCGACCGGTTCTCGCTGGTGAAGTTCTACGAGCGGCGGGCGCGCCGCATCCTGCCGGCGCTCTATGTGATGATGGCGGTGGTGACGGTTGCTGCGGTCCCAGTGCTGATGCCCGACGACCTCACCCGCTTTGCGCGGAGCCTGGTGGCTGTACCGCTCTTCGGTTCGAATGTGCTCTTCTGGCGGGAGAGCGGCTACTTCGCGGCGGCCAACGAACTCAAGCCACTGCTCCACACCTGGAGCCTGGCGGTGGAGGAGCAGTTCTACCTGCTCTTTCCCCTACTGCTCCTGCTCCTTCGCGGGCGACGGAAGTGGCTGCAGATAGCCTTTTTCGCGCTCGTGTTCGTTGGAAGCATCCTGGTTGCCGACTGGGGTTCGCTGCACAAACCATCGCCCGCGTTTTTCCTGCTCCCGACCCGCTTCTGGGAGCCGCTGGCCGGCCTGTTCGTCGCCTACGCAGTGCAGGCCGGCTGGCGTGACCGGCTACCTGCTTGGCTCGCCGCGACGCTCTCTACCGCAGGGCTGCTCATGGTTGCCGGGGCGGTGGCGACCTTCGACAGCAGCACGCCAACGCCAGGCTTGTCGACGCTGGTTCCGGTAGTGGGAACGATGCTCTACCTCACCTGGAGCCGTCCCACCGACCCGGCCGGCTGGCTGCTCTCCACGAAGGCGATGGTTGGGGTCGGACTGGTCAGTTACAGCGCCTACCTCTGGCATCAGCCGCTGTTTGCCCTCTCCCGCTATCTGAGCGCGGGCGTGCTCTCCGGAGCAGCCCAGGCGGGGCTCATCGCCCTCACCTTTGCCCTTGCCTATGCGAGCTGGCGCTGGGTGGAGCAGCCCTTCCGGGACGCCCGCTTCAACCAGGCGCGGATCTTCCGCTGGTCGCTCGCAGGCAGCCTCGCCTTTGTCGCGGTGGGTGGCGTAGGCATCGCCACTGGCGGTTTCGAAAGCCGATTCGTCACCTCCCTCTCCCCGGCCGACCGGACGCTCTACGCCTCCATGAAGGAGAACACGGGCGACCGGGCCGACCGCGCTCCCAAAGAGCTCGGCGACTGCCAGTTCCTCGCTTCGATGCCCACAGAGGCGTTTGAGGCCCGCTTCGAAGGCTGCGCTGCCAAACACGGCAAGGCCGACCTCGTGGTGGGAGACTCACACGGTATTCAACTCTTCGGCATGGTGGCTCAGGCCGATACCAAACGGTTCGTCGTGGGGTTGGCCCAAGGTGGCTGCCGCCCCTTCGAGAACAGACCGGGGTGCCACTACGAGGCTGCACTGACCTTCGCGAACGAGCGGCGCGCGCAGATCCGGCGCGTGGTCTTTGGCCATGCCGGCTTCTACTTCTTCTCGCCGGGACGGGGCGCCGCGGGCTCGCGCGACCTGTTCCGCAGACCCGAACTTCCGCCACTCGTGCTTGCAGCGCCGGCCATCGAGGCGACCGCCGCCTACCTCGAGCGGGTAGCAGCGGTGGTGCCCGTGGTCTGGGTTGGGCCCGGTATCGAGCCGCATGTGGATGTAACCAACTTCCATGAACTGCGCGGCGCGGAAGAGCGGGCGCTGCCGGAGATTGCTCGCCGCTATCGGCTGCTCGACGCGGCGCTCGCCCAAGGCGTCGGACGCACCGGAAAGGTGCGCTACCTGTCGCGCGTGGCGCTGCTCGAGGCGACGGAGCCGCTCCGGCTCTACGACGACGGCTGCCTCATGTACCGCGACACGGACCACCTGAGCCCCTGCGCAGAGCGGCGGCTCGGACCGTTGCTGCTGGGTGCGCTGGAGTAGGGGCGGGCGGCGTAGGTCGCGGGCCCCGCTACGGCCGTAGGAAGGGGAGGAGGGCCGGTACGCGGGCCGCGTAGTCCGTGTAGGCCGAGCCGAAGCTGGCGCGGAGCGACCGCTCCTCGAAGCGCAGGCCGATGAGGATGTAGAGGGTGAGGCCGCCCGCGAAGAGGAGGCCGCCCACGGTCATGGTCGGCGTTGCCCAGAGGAAGAGGAGCAGGCCCGACTGCATCGGATGGCGCACGAAGCGGTAGAGGCCGGGCGTGCTGAACTGCGGGGGCGGAACAGGCTCGCCCCGCTCGTGGGCCGAGAGCTGTCGCAGGCCGACCAGGTGGAGGTGGTCGAAGGTCATCGCGGCAACGGTCGAGATGACGAGGCCGGCGAGCGCCGTGAGCTGGAGCAGGAGTGCCGGCGCGCCGCTCAGCCGCCAGAGGGCCGGGCCGATGGGCTGCCAAGCGAGGACGAGCAGGGCGGTGAAGGCGGAGGCGACCGCAACATAAAGGGAGCGCTCGAGGTGGGTGGGCCAGAAGCGCAGGAGCAGGGCCTTGGCGCGGTCTCGGGCCATGAGCGAGTGGTGGAGGCCGAAGGCGGCCAGCAGCGCGAGGTCGATGGCAAGGGCAGTGCTCGTGGGGAGCGTAGCCTGCCGCTGCAGGGAGAGCGGCGGGAGTCCAAGCCAGACAAAAGCAAAGAGGGCCATGCTGGCGGCAAAGGCGGCGGCAGCAGCGAGGGCAAAGAGGCGATGGAGGAGCCTGAGCATGGGGCGGGCATGGTCGAGCGCGGGCCGCGAGGCAACAAGAACTGACAGGGCGGCGGCAGGGGGTCAGAATCGGTTTGTAGAGGCCCACACTTTGAAGTTGACAGGCGCCCCTTCGATAACGCATCTTTGACGCGCTGCACCATTTGCGGTGTTTTCAGGAGGAAAGATGCAAAAAATAGCCATTATCGCCCCCGCGTTCGCTCTCCTTGTCGCCCTGCCCGCCGTCGCAAGCGCGCAAGACGACACCCTCCTCCTCGAGGCTCCCGCCCCGACAACCACCATCGAGGCCGCCGCTCCCTCCTTCTCCGGCTTTGTCGACAGTTCTCTCTTCGCCCCCCTCGACGGCTTCCCCGCCGGCGCTCGCGGCATCGCTTTCGGGCTCGGCCAGGCAGAGCTCGACGCCCGCTTCACGCCCGACCCCGAGCTCGAGATTGGGCTCGACCTCAACTACTTCCCCTCGTCTCCCCTCGGGGCCGCTGACGGCCTCCTCGAGCAGGGCTTCGTCACCTGGAGCCCCGACGCGGCCGACGGTCTGGCCATCACGGTGGGCAAGCAGAACGCACCCATCGGCCTTGAGTCGCTCGACCCCGTCGACCTCGCCACCGTAAGTGGCGGCCTCGTCTGGTCCTACGGCGTGCCCTCCAACCTCACCGGCCTCTTCATCAAGCAGGAGGTCGCCTTCGGCTCGGTGCAGCTCTTCACCACCGCCGAGTGGGATACACCCGCCGCCGCTGGCGGTGCGGTGATCGGCGGCCGGGTCGACCTGGAGCAGGGGCCCCTCTGGGTTGGACTGGTCGCCACGCATGGCCCCGCACCGGAGGGCGAAGCTCCTGCCCGCACCATGGCAAATCTGACGGCCGGATACGAGCTCGGTGATCTGGCGCTGTCGGCGGAGTATCTCTTTGCCGACGTTGATGGTGACCAGGCCAATGGCTGGACGCTGCTCGCCACCCAGGCGCTCAACGACAAGACCAATCTGACCGTCCGCGTCGACCAGCTCAAGAAGGAGTTTGGCGATGCCATCGACCAGGCTGATGTGACGCTCGTGGCCGGCTACAGCCCCACGCCCCACCTCAGCACGATGCTTGAGGTGAAGCAGGCCGCCGTGGGCGACGACGGGGCGACGACCTCGCTCGCGCTGGGTGTAACCGCCAGCTTCTAGGCGACAGCCTCTTCGTTGACGCGCAGCGGGTGCGGTTCTGCTTCCCCCGCGGTCGCCTGCAGCCTAGGAGAGCGCTTCACACTGCTGGAGAATCCGCATGGCGACAGACCTGACCCTCGATGGCGACCTTGCGTTGCTCCTCACGCGCGACTGCGCTGCCAGCGCAGAGGCCCTCTTCCGCGGCCTGACCGAGCCCGAGCTCCTCAAGCGGTGGATGGCGAACGGCGGCGGCTGGTCCCTCGTCAAGTGTAGCGTCGAGGCGAAGGAGGAGGGGAGCTTCCACTACGTCTGGCGGCATGCCAAGTCGCGGAAGAGCCTGTCGATGAAGGGGCTCTTTGTGGCCTTCGAGCGCCCTACCCTGCTGGACATCGCCCAGGTGGTGGAGGACGACGACTTCCTCGACGAGGAGTGGACGACCTACCGGCTCGAGCCGCTCGCGCAGGGGACGCGGCTGACGCTGCTGCAGCGGTATGAGACGACCGAGGAGCGCGACGAGGTCGCCGCGAGCGGCGTAGAGGCGCGGACCGACGACAATCTCGCGCGGCTCGACGCAGCCGTAACAGGCCTCTGAAGGCAGCGCCGCCGGATCGCGCTGTCGGCCGCAGGCTTGCGCGAGAATCGGACCCCACCTAGCGCGAGGAGGCCTCCCAACCGGAGTTCTCGGATGACCATTCGCGCCGCTGCCCTGCTTGCCCTCCTGCTGCTGCCTATGACCGGCTGCGGCACCACCGCCATCACCGGTTCGTCCTCCGTGGGAGAGGATGCTTCCGCAGACACCGCAGCGGCCGATACCGCAGCGGTCGACACCGCAGCGGCCGATACCGCGCCGGCCGACACCACGACCATCGACACCAGCCCGCCGCCTCCGCGCGAGGCACCTTTCCTTGCGACACCAACCCGATCTGCAGCTACGGAGGCGCTCTACTGCGGGCTGAGCAACGGCCAATTGGTGCAGGGCGCCCTCCGTGGCGCAGCCTGCCTGAACCTGCCGGCTGCGGCCTTTCTCGATGACCTCTCGCGCGGCATGTTCTACGGAAATCTGCTGCTCGCCGGCTACCTGAAGGCAACCTTCGGGTCGTGCGAGTTTGTGCAGTGCCTGAACGATGCGACCACCTGTGAACAGGCGCGGGAATGCGACGCCGCGAGACTAAAGGGCCCCTGCGATGCCGGGCGGGTGGGGCGCTGCGACGGGAGCACACTTGAGGCCTGTCTCTACGATGGCTTAGACTGGCGCTGGTACGCGACGACAGACTGCGAGCGGGTTGGCGCCGCATGCGTCGAGCGGGTCTGTCCGAACGGGGCCTGCCTGCCGACGGCCACCTGCGTGCGCGAGCCGATGCTTCAGTTCTGCGATTACTACGGCCGCTGCGACGGCAACAACCTGGTGCGCTGCATGCCGAACGACGGCGCCTCTACCTATTCGTTGGAGGTGACACTCGATTGCGGCGACCTGATGGAGGGTGGCACCTGCATCGAGACCCCTGTCGGCGGCGAGGCGCCGGGGCCGGCCTGC
>JBIIFW010000114.1:0-7460 GCA_044236985.1 Bradymonadia bacterium
CTACGACCTGCCGGCCTTCGAGCGCGATGTGGTCGAACTCATGGAGCGCCACATCTCCAACCGGACCCTCCAAGAGGTCGATATCGGCGCCTACTTCGCCGACCTCGTTGCCGGCGCCATCCGGCATCAGATCCGCATGCCTCCCACCTACACCATGGTGTTCAAGGCGCTGATGACCGTCGAGGGCATCGGCAAGACCATCGCGCCAGACATGGACTTCCTCGCCGAGGCGCAGCCCTTCGTCGAGCGAATGATGGTGGAGCGCTACAGCCTCGAACGGCTCACGGCACAGGCGGTCGAGACCCTCTCGGGCTTGTCGCGGCTGCTGAGGATCGCACCCGACGCGGGACTGTCGTTTGTGGAGAGTGTCCGGCAGGGGACCTTCACCGTTGTTGTCGAGCCGCGTGGCCTCGACAAACTGGTTGCAGCGCAGCGCGCCGGCGCTCGTCTGCAGGCCGCGGCCCTTGGCTTTGTGGGCTGCATCCTCGGCCTCGGCATGCTCTACGGGCGGCCTGGCCCGACCGTCTCGGGCTACCATGTGCTGCCGGTCCTGTTTGCGGTGGCAGCGCTCTTCTTCGCGATTCCTCTGGTGCGTGTTGTGCTCGCTCGCTGGAAGTAGTGTGCGACCGCAGCATCGTTAGACCCAAAGCCGCGTCGATTCGTTGACCACCGCAACGCCGCAATCTACGATGCGGCTCATTCTCAAGCGGAGAGTTCACCGTGAGCAGCAACGATTCGTCCCAGGGCGGCAAGAAGGGTTCCAACGTTCGCAAGACGCAGGCCCTGACCATCCTCTCCTCCATCCTGGAAGAGACCAAGTCGGAGGCCGAAGCGGAGCGCGAGGTGCTCGCTGCCGCAGAGGCCCAAAAGGCCGCCGCGGCGAAGGCTGAGGCCGCTGCCCAAGATGCTCAGGCTCGGTCGGAGGCCATCCGCCGCATCGAGGAGGAAGAGGCTCGTCAGGAGGCAGCAGCCTCTCGTCGTACGATGGCGGCAGAGGCGCTCCGCGTGGACGACAGTCCGGCGGTCGCCGCGCCTGTGCGGCCGAAGGGCGGCTACTCGACCGAGCAGGTCGTGGCCGTGCAGAAGAAGGCCGTCAGCAAGGGGCTGCTCATTGGCGTCGCCGCCGCTGTAGCTGCTGTGGTTGGTGGTGCCGCCGCCTTCGGCGCCATGGCGAAGAACCAGGTCGACGCCACCACCTCCTACGCCAAGGTCGCCATCGAAGAGGCGCCCATCGCCTCGCCCAAGGCCTCCTTCACCTTCACCCCTGAACCGCCTCCGCGGGCCGCTGCAGCGGAGCCTGCAACGTCTGCACGACGCGGCGGAAGCGCCCGGTCGGGCGGTACGAAGCCGGCAGCCGCTGCCGCCACGCCTCCCGCAGGGCCGCGTATCCGCCTCGGCGGCGGCATCAAGACCCGCTAACGACCTACGAGCAGGGGCTGCCCGACGAGAATAATCTCATCCTCGTCGAGGTCGTTCCAGCGCCTCAGGTCGGCAACCCGCACGCGGAAGCGGCGCGCGATGCTCGACAGCGTCTCGCCCGCCTTCACCGCGTGGCTCTTGCGCGCATGGCGCTGTCGTTTGGGCTCGCTGGCCCGAGCCCGCTTGGCCGGCCTCTCCGTTGCTGCGGCTGCCGACTGTGCGATCTCCACCGCCGACTCCGGCCAGAGTTGGATGCCATCTGCGACATAGGCAGCGGGCAGCCAGACCGTCAGCATCGAGGAGACCCGGAGGGGCAACTTGGGGTCGAGATCATTCCAGAGCGCCACATCGGCCGCAGGCAGGCCGAGGCGCGCGGATAGCGTCTCGAGGTCATCGCGACGGTTCACCCGGTAGAACCAGCGCCCCCTGTCGGCGAAGGAAAAGGGCAGGGCGGGGAGCACAACGAGGGGGCGTTCCACGCTCAGCGTCCGCTCCGTTGCGTTCGCTGGTATCAGAATCTGGCTCTCGTAGGCCGGCTCGAATCCGCGCGGCCAACCGTTGAGCTGCCGCAGCTGCTCAGCCCGAACGCCAAACCTGCCAGCGAGGTCCTCCACCTCCTCTCCGAACCGCGTCGAAACCGTGCGCAGCCCCGCGCTCCCGACCGCCTTCACTGCCGCAATCCGCAGCGGCTCCAGCGAGGCCGGCGGCAGATAGACCGCGTCGCCCGGAAGCAGCAGCGTCCCGATAAGCCAAGGATTGAGCGTACGGATCGCCTGCGGCGTCGTGCCGGCGCCCCGAGCCAGTTCGGTCAGCGTCATCTCGCTCGGAACGGCGAACTCCGCCACCTCCCGCGGCGCTGCGCTCTGAAGGCCGCTGAGCCCGTAGCGTTCGGGATTCGAGGCCACGACCGCAAGCGCGAGAATCTTGGTGGCGTAGCGACGCACCGAGCCGGGTAGCAGACCGTTGCGCTCGAAGGTCCAGAAGTCGGTCGGTGTCTGTCCTGCGAGCAACCCCCGGACGCCGTAGGGGCCCATGTTGTAGGCTGCCAGGGCCAACGGCCATGAGCCGAAGTCGCGCCGGAGATCGGTGAGCAGCCGCCCGGCCGCCTCGGTGGAGGCCCGCACATGGCGCCGCTCGTCCACCCGGCCGTTGTGCGCCAGATCGAACCCGTCAGCAGCCACCGGGATGAACTGCCATACGCCAGCCGCGCCGCTTCGGCTGCCAGCCCGCGGGTCGAAGCCCGATTCGAGCGCAGCCACCCAGACGAGTTCGTGTGGCGCACCGACGCTGTCGAGCGCCGCCTCCAGCTCGGGGCGAAGTGTGCCGACGCGGCTGATGAGCGCCGCGGCCTGCCGGCGTCCAGGGCCGGAGAAGTAGGCAATCTGCGCTGCGAGCGACTCGTGCGCGAGCGAGGTCAGCTCAAATGGCAGCGCCGTCTGCGCAGCTTGTGGAGCCACCGACGGAGCTGAGGGCCCGCTCCATGCAACTCCCGCTCCGCCTGCCGAGAAGGCAAGCGCGATCAGGACGAGCAGCTGTCCGGCCGATCGCATCAGACGGGCAGGCTCTCCTCCTCTTTCGCATGGGAGCATGAGAACAGTTTGACCATCGCAGCCAGCGGTGGCAAGCCCCACCGACTTCCGCCCGCAGCGGGAATGTTCGTCCGCTGCCACAGGGTTGCCCCTTCCACCATGCGACACACCCCCACCCTCCTCCTCTCGCTCGCCTTGCTGCCCGTCGCTGCGGCCGCCGACGTGCTCCGCTCCGCCGAGCAGCTCCGGCAGTTCTGCGAAGCCGGA
Source organism: Bradymonadia bacterium (assembly GCA_044236985.1). Lineage (GTDB taxonomy): Bacteria > Myxococcota_A > Bradymonadia > REDH01 > REDH01 > CAIWGR01. Next base: position 3,216 of record JBIIFW010000114.1, read on the forward strand.
AAGAGCCTGACCTCGGGTGACGTTTGGCCCGCGGCGCCGCTCTCCGATGAGGCCCTGCCGCAGAGCTGGGCTGCGCTCATCCAGACCCGGAACCAGGCCCGTGAACGGGCCCGCATCGGGCTGCAGTCACACGAGGCCGTGATCGCGCCCGGCGACTTTCAGTTTCTCCCCTTCGCCGATGACATCGACCACCTTGTCGTCTCGACCACCGCCGGCCTCCCGCTGCTTGGTGGAGCTGCCACCATCGTCCTCGACGGCACCGCCATCGGGTTTGTCATGGACGAGGCCTCCGCCGCCGACATCATCTCCGTCCACCGGCTCGGCGGCGTCGCGCTCAAACTCATCTTCGACTTGAGCCCCATGGCGGGCGAGGGCGGCGACCGTCCGCTCTGCGAGTCCGCCGACACCGGCATGGTGCCGCGGCTGCATGGCCGTCTGCTCGAGGCCACCCTCTTCGACCCGCTCAGCGATGCCATCTATGCCTCCGTGGAGAGCCCCCATGGCACCTCCGAACGCTCGCGGCGCGGTGGTGTCCTCAATGGCAACGCACTGGCGGCAGCTCCCCGTGCAGAGGTCACCGGGCTCGAGGTCGAGGGTGGCCGCCCCTTCGCAGACGCAGAGGCCAGCCTGCTCCGCGCTGCCGTCGAAGAGCGTATCGTAGGCTGCTACGCTCGGGCGCTCGCCGAGAACGGAGGGCTCAAGGGAGCGCTCGTCTTTGGTCTCAACCTTGGGGCGGCCGGTGAGGTCGACGCCGTCGAGACCCGCATCGATGTCCTCGGCGACACCGCGGTTTCAGAGTGCAGCATCGCCCGCCTCGGAACCCTCCTCATCCCGCGCAGCCCGCAAGCGCAGCCGCTCCGGCTCCGCACCACCGTCGTCTTCCAGCCCGATTAGCCCGTCGGCCGCGAAGTTGCGGCCATCTGACCGACGCGGTATCAATGTCGCATGCAGACTGTACCCCCGACAGGATCGAGCCTCCGACGCACGATCGAACAGATCGGGCAGTCTGGTATCGACTTCATCACCGACATCGGAGCGATGGGGCTGCTGACCGCGCAGGCGCTGCGGGCCACGCTCAAGCCTCCCTACCGCTTCCGCGTCTTCCTCGACGCGATGGACGATGTCGGGTTCGGCTCCCTCTTCATTGTCCTGCTTACGGGCTCCTTTGCCGGCGCCGTCATGGCGATGCAGTCCATCGTCGCCTTCCGCATGTTCGACTCTGAACACTTGGTCGGCTCCGCGGTCGCGCTCACCCTGACCCGCGAGCTGGGACCCGTCTTCACCGCACTCATGGTCACCGGCCGCAATGCCTCCGCCATGGCGACCACGCTCGGGACCATGCGGGTCACCGAGCAGATCGACGCGATGGAGGTCATGGCCGTCGACCCGGTGCAGTACCTCATCGCCCCCCGCATCGTCGCGACAACGCTCATGATGCCGCTGCTGACCATGCTCTTCACCTTTGTCGGCATGATTGCAGCCTGGGCCGTCTCCGTCCTCTGGCTCGGCGTGGACGAGGGCGCCTTCTTCGGGAGCATCGCCACCGACCTCGAATCCTCCGACCTCAGCAACGGCGTCATCAAGGCCGCGGTCTTTGGCCTCACCGTCTCGTCGGTCGGCTGCTTCCGCGGCTACACAGCCAAGGGTGGGGCAAAGGGCGTGGGCGAGGCCACCACCAACGCCGTCGTCTTTGGCTCGGTTGCTATCTTCGTGCTAAACTACTTCCTCACCGCGGCCATGTTCACGTGAGTCTCTCCCCCTTCCTCGACGGCGGTCGCCTTTGAACAGCTGGGTCACACCCTTCAAGGTCGGGCTGGTCATGATCGGCGCGCTCATCGCCACCGTCATGATGCTGGCGCGGGTGAACAGCGACGCGCTCGGAGAAAACGACGGCTACCGCCTCTACGCCCGCATCGCCGATGCATCAGGGCTCACTGTGAAGAGCCGCGTGGTGCTCGCGGGCATCGAGGTCGGTCTGGTGGAGGGTGTGGAGCTCGATGGACCTCAGGCCATGATCCGCATGCGGGTGAAGCCCGAGGTGACGCTCTATGCGGGCGAGACCTTCAAGGACGGCGACGGCGTGCTCCGCCTCAAGGATGCGGTCACGCTCGCCAAGCGGCGTACCTCACTGGTTGGCGCCTTCTATCTCGAACTCACGCCCGGCCTGCGCGGAAAGCGGCTGGCCGACGGCGACGAGATCACGGTGGTCATCTCCGAGGCCTCTCCGAACGCCATCGTCGACAAGATGAATGTCATCGCCGGCGACGTCGAGGGCATCACGCGTGATGTGAAGAAGGTGACCTCCAACATGGCGACGGTCTTTGGCAACGAAGAGAACGCCAAGCAGATGCAGCGGGTCATCGACGACACCGCGAAGAGCGTCGAGGTGCTCCGCTCGCTCCTCACCGCCAACCAGGCCGCGATGGGCCGCATCGTCTCCAACACCGATGCCACCGCCGCAAGCATGCGCACCATGGTCGAGCAGACCAGCCGCGACACAGCCCACATCATGGCCGACATCGCCGTCATCACCAACGACCTGCGCGGCATCGTGAGCCGCTCCTCCGGCGAGGTCGATGCCGGCCTCGCCTCCGTCAAGGGCACGCTCGCGAGCGCGCAGGAGGCGCTCGACCGGATCAACTACAGCCTCGAGAATGTGCAGCGGGTGACCGAACGGCTCGACCGCGGCGAGGGGACCATCGGCAAACTTATCAACGACCCGACCATCTCCGATCAGGCCACTCAGCTCGTCACCACCGCAAACGGCTTTGTGCAGCGGGTGACCGATCTCAAGACAGAGGTGGAGTTCCGCAGCGGTTATGGCGCGCAGGATGAGGCCTTCAAGAGCGTCGTCGGCATCGTCCTGCGGCCCGACCGCGACAAGTTCTACAACCTGGAGATCGTCTCCGATCCGCGCGGGACCACCAGCACCACCACATCGCTGCGCGGCACCGACGATCCGACCGAGACTCCCATCGTTCTCGAGAGCAAGAAGCAGACAACGGACAGGCTCGAACTCTCCTTTACGCTCGGTCACAGGTGGCCCGTCATGCCATCGCGCAGCCTGCTGCTCGGCGGCCGCTTTGGCCTGATCGAAGGGACGGGCGGCGTGGGCGCCAACCTCTGGACCTGGAACGACCACCTCGAGCTACGCGCCGACCTCTTCGACTTTGAGGCGGCAGAGCATCCACGGCTTCGGACCTGGGGCCTCTGGAGCGTGGGCGCTGTGGTGCCTCCCAACGCCATCTGGTCTCACATCTTCGTGCACGGCGGCGTGGACGACTGGATGAACACCCGCTCCACCGACTACTTCGGCGGCCTTGGCATTGCCTTCGATGATCGCGATCTGAAGGCCATTCTGCTGGCAGCGCCAACGCCGAGCCTCTAGGGTGGCGCCGCTCGGACGACCGATGCAGCCACCTCTGTAAGCCAGAACGCATGAAAATCGACATCACACAGCTTCACGAAGGGGCAAACCCCGTCGCCTTCTCCGTCCCCGCGGCCACCTTCGAGTCCATCATCAAGGAGGTAGATGACCTCTATGAACTCGACGGGGCAGACTGCGCCGTTGCCTTCGATGTGGAGCGCTACGACACCACGCTCATGGTGAAGGGCACCATCACGGCCCCGGTGATCTTCTCCTGTGCCCGCTGCCTCGAGCGCAACCATGAGACGATGCAGCTGAAGCTCAGCTGGACGCTCCTGCCCCGCTCGGCCTTCGCAACCTCGGACATCACCGAAGAGGAGGGCATTGAGCTCACCGCCGACGATCTCGATGTCAGCTTTTACGACGGCGACGAGGTGGACCTCTTCGAGATTGTGCGCGAGGCCATCCTCCTCGACCTGGCCCCCGTTCCCAAGTGTCAGGTTGACAGTTGCACGGCGGTAGAGTACCTGCGCGCCTCCGCTGAAGAAGCTGAGACACCGCTCCCCGACCCCCGTTGGGCAGCGCTGCGAGCCCTTCAAGCCCAGACCACCAAGAAGAACTGAGCCTCAAGGCTCCACCATCAGGTTCGTGTCATGCCCCAACCAAAGCGTAGATTCTCCAAGCAGCGCACCCGCACCCGCCGTTCGGCGAACAGCAAGCTTGCTGGAAAGAACCGCAGCATTTGCACCCACTGCGGTGCCGACAAGCTCCCCCACACGGTCTGCCGCGCCTGCGGTACCTACCGGGGCCGTCAGATCATCCCTGTGGTCGTCGTCGCCGAATAACGGCAACGCGGCCAAGGCGTCTCGGAGGTCGCA
>JBIIFW010000115.1:0-7456 GCA_044236985.1 Bradymonadia bacterium
TGATGTTGGCCTCCGCGAGCGGGCTGTTGAAAACCCGGTCTCCGCCATGCTTCGTCTGCAGGCCGTGTGTTGCCTTGAACACGCCGCCTTTGCCCTTCACCTTGCCCACATTCGCAACGCGGCTCACATCAGCCACATCCTCGCCGAACACCACAATCCGCGGGTCGCGCGTCATCTCCGACTGAAGGCAGCTGTTGATGAGATCGACCATCGTCCCTTCGATGCCCGAGAACTGCGGCTCCGTCGCAAAGGCCTCGCTCGTCGGGTCAACCGTCGGCGAGTACATGTGATGCAGAACCGTCTCGGTCCCGGGGCGCGCTGCCGCCATCGCCGTGTCGGCCGCAGCGAGCACCTTCGCATCCACCTCCGACTTCAGCGTCGCAAGCTCCGCCTCCGTCAGCATGCCGCTCTCCACCAACTTCTTTGCCACCGTCACAATCGGGTCGCGGAGAAGGTCGGCCGCAAGCTCCTCAGCGGGCCGGTAGAGCTCCTCGCTGTCCGACAGCGAGTGCGAGTAGGGCCGGATCACATGCGCATGAACCATCGCCGGTCCCTTGCGCTCCCGCACATAGTTCACAGCCCGCTCCACCGCCGCATACGACGCGAGCAGATCGCAGCCGTCCACCTCCTCGATGTAGAGGTCGGGGAAGCTCGCAACCAGCGCGCTGATCGAGCCACCGGCTGTCTGGGCCTCAACAGGAACGCTGATGGCATACCCGTTGTCCTCAATCATGTAGAGCACGGGCAGCTTGAGCATGCAGGCGCTGTTCAGCGACTCCCAGAACTCGCCCTGGCTCGTCGTGCCGTCGCCCGAAGAGACATACATCACCTCATCCGAATGCGAGGGGATGGAGCCGTCCGAGAGCGCTGCGACAGCCTCCACAATCGAGCCAACCTGCGCCGCACCCGCAGCCTGCAGGAACTGCGTCCCGGTGCAGGAGCTCTTCGTCACAACATGCAGCGGACGGTGACCCCAGTGGCAGGGCATCTGACGACCACCCGAGTTCGGGTCGGCCGCTGCGCCTACAGCCTGATACAGCACCTCTTCCGGCGTCATGCCGAGCGCCAGCATCAGCGCCCGGTCTCGGTAGTAGGGGAAGAAGTAGTCGTAGCTGGGCCGCAGCAGGTGACCTGCGCAGACGAGCGGAACCTCATGACCGGCGCCCGAGATCTGGAAGTAGATCTGGTTCTGACGCTTCATCGCGATCTCGCGGTCATCCAGCCGCCGCGAGGTGTACATTGTCCGGTACATCCCCACGACCGTCTGCGCCGACAGCCCCAGCTTCGCAGCCTCCGCTGCAAACCCGGCGCTGCTACCCGCCGTCGTATCCTGCCTCTTCGCGTTCTTCGTGACAGCCATCTCGACCTCGCTCCTCGGCCCGAGCCGGCCGCTGCCGTCTGCTCGAACCCGTCTCTTCGTTGCGCCGCCGTCTACCCACTGCACCCTGCTTTGGGAAGCAGCGCGCTTCTCGACTTATCCCGCTTTAGACGACGCAGCGCGCCACGACGCACGGCCTAGCGCACGATGAGATTCACAATCTTGCCAGTGATGTAGATCTCCTTCATCACCTGCTTGCCGTCGAGGAAGGGAATCACCCGCTCGTTCGCCTTCGCCAGCCCGATGACCTCAGCCTCTGCAGCCCCCACCGCAGCCTCGATCGTACCGCGGAGCTTGCCGTTCACCTGCACGGCAATCTCGACGGAAGACTCCACCAGCACGCTGGGGTCGTAGGCCGGCCACGGCTCATGCGCCAGCGTCGGGCCATGCCCCAGCAGCGCCCAGATCTCCTCGCCAAGATGGGGCGCGAAGGGCGAGAGAAGCAGCGCGAACTGCTCTGCAGTCGAACGCGCGATGCTCTCCTGCTTGGACAGCGCGTTCACCAGCTCAATCATCGCGGCTACGGCCGTGTTGAACCGCATCCCCTCGATGTCTTCGCCCACCTTCTTGATGGTCGCATGAAGCAGCTTCGTCTCGGCCGCAGACGCGGCACCATCGACCACCTTGGGCGACAGCCCGCCCTCCTCGTTCGTCACCAGCCGATAAGCGCGGCCCAAGAAGCGGTACATGCCGCGCGCACCATCCGTCTGCCACGGCTTCGTCGCCTCGAGCGGCCCCATGTACATCTCGTACAGGCGCAGCGTGTCGGCTCCGAACTCCGCAACCACATCGTCTGGATTGACGACATTGAAGCGCGACTTCGACATCTTCTCCACCTGCATCTGCAGCGGCGCGCCATCGGCCTTCGAGAAGGGCTTGCCGTCGCGCAATTCCGTCTGCTCAGGGTAGAGGTAGCGCCCCGCCTCATCCTTGTAGGAGAAGGCCAGGATCATGCCCTGATTGAACAGCCGCTTGAAGGGCTCCCGCGTCGAAACCAGCCCGCAATCGTAGAGCACCTTGTGCCAGAACCGCGCGTAGAGCAGGTGAAGCACCGCATGCTCCGCCCCACCTACGTAGAGGTCGACCGGCATCCAGTACCGCTCCTTTTCCGGGTCCACGAAGGCCGTCTCGTTGTGCGGGTCGATGTAGCGAAGGTAGTACCAGCAGGAGCCAGCCCACTGCGGCATCGTGTTCGTCTCGCGCACCGCATCGAGCCCCGTCTCAGGGTCTGTCGTATGCAGCCACTCCTTGGCACGCGCCAACGGCGGCTCGCCATCTTCAGTGGGCCGGTAGGCATCAACATGGGGCAGCGTGAGCGGAAGCAGGTCGAGCGGCAGCGCCTTCACCTTCCCGTCGCTCGTGTGGATGAGGGGGAAGGGCTCGCCCCAGTACCGCTGCCGGCTGAAGAGCCAGTCACGCAGCTTGTAGTTTACCCGACGCTCGCCGATGCCCCGCTCCTCGAGCCAACCGAGCATCTGCTGCTTGGCCGCCTCCACACTGAGCCCATCAAGGAAGCCCGAGTTCACAAGCTGGCCGTCGCCGGCGTAGGCCGCCGCCGTCACATCGCCACCCGAAATGACCTCGACAATCGGAAGCGAGAACTGACGGGCAAACTCCCAGTCCCGCTCGTCGTGGCCCGGCACCGCCATGATCGCCCCCGTGCCGTAGCTCGAGAGCACATAGTCAGCGATCCAGATCGGAAGCCGCGCGCCGTTCACAGGGTTCGTCGCATAGGCACCCGTGAAGACACCCGACTTCTGCTTCGCCTTCTCGGTCCGGTCGAACTCTGACTTCCGCGATGTGGCGAGCACGTAGGCCTCCACGGTCGCCCGCTCCTGCTCTGTCACGACACGTGAGACCAGCGGGTGCTCCGGCGCAAGCACCATGTAGGTCGCGCCAAAGAGCGTGTCGGGCCGCGTCGTGAAGACACGCACCTGCGCCCCGTCGTGACCCTCGACCGAAAAGTCGAGCTCAGCCCCCTCCGACCGGCCAATCCAGTTCCGCTGCATCGCCTTGATCGACTCCGGCCAATCGACATCGTCGAGCTCGGTCAGCAGCCGCTCCGCATAGACGGTGATCTTCAAGAGCCACTGCCGCATGTTCCGCCGGAACACCGGGTCGCCCGTCTCCTTGTACTTGCCGTCCTCTACCTCTTCGTTCGCCAGAACCGTCCCCTGCGCAGGACACCAGTTCACGGGAACATCCGCCTCGTAGGCCAGCCCCCGCTCATACAGCTTCAGCAGGATCCACTGCGTCCACTTGTAGTACTTCGGGTCGGTCGTATCGATCTCGCGGTCCCAGTCATAGGCGAGGCCTAGCCGTTTGATCTGACGCCGGAAGTTCGCGATGTACTCCTGCGTGATGTCCGACGGATGCCGCCCCTCACGCATCGCCGCTCGCTCTGCAGGGAGCCCGAACGCATCCCAGCCCATCGGATGCAGCACATTGAACCCCTTCATCCGCTTGTACCGTGAAAGGATGTCGGTGGCCGTGTAGCCCTCGGGGTGGCCCACATGGAGACCGGCACCCGAAGGGTAGGGGAACATATCGAGCACATAGTACTTCGGCTTCGAGTAGTCCTCGGGTGTCTTGAAGGTCTTGTCGGCCTCCCAAAAAGCCTGCCACTTCGGTTCAATCTCTTCGGGACGGTACTCAGCCATCTGCCTGCTCCACGCTTTCAAGAACGCTACACATCTCAAGGTCCGCAGCGTCTAGCACGCATGGTCGCGAGTTCAATCGGCAGAGCCTCCATCATCCCCTTCAATTGACGCTCCCGAACCCGCAATCTATCCTCGCCGCACGGTCTCTCTCCGACTGCCACCGCGGTATGCATGCGCCTCGCTCTCCTCTCGCTCATCCTCCTCGCGAACTGTGCTGCGCCGGCCTCCTCTCGTCAGGTCGCACGGCTCGACGCCGAACGCCGCACCGAAGAGGAGCAGCGTGAACAGTCCCGCGCCGACCTCGAAGAGCTCCTCGCCCGCGCCAAGGCCAAGCCCCGTGCGCCTCAATCAACCCCTGCCGCCCCGATTGCCCCAGCAGCTCCGGCTGCGCCGGTTCAGGCTACGGCCACCGACCCCTTCGACGACCTCCTCCCCGCGGGAAACATCGCAGCAGAGGTCATCGCCCGCTTTCACAAGGCCGGGCCGCACACACTCCTTCGTGCTCTCGAGACCGAACCCGCCCGCCTCAACGGCAAACTGCTTGGCCATCGCATCGTCTCGCTCGCCCCCGACGCCGCCTTTCTTCGGCGCGCGCAGCTCCTGCCCGGCGACATCATCACCGCCGTCAACGGTGCGTCGCTCCTCACCCCAGATGAGTTCATGAAGACCTGGAGCTCCCTCCCCGCGCTTGCAGCCATCGAGCTCAACCTGCTTCGCGGCTCCGAGTCCATCACAAAGCGCTGGGTCATCGAACCTCCGCCCGTAACCGCGCCATGAGGCTGCGCGCCCTCACGCTCGCCGCACTCCTCGCGGGCTGCCAGACCACCGTGGAGCGAGACCCCGCCCTGCAGGCCGCAAGCACCCGTGCGCTCGTCGGCAGTCAGTTCGGAAGTGGTGTCGACGCCGACCTCGCCGTCGCCACCGTCGGCACCGAGACCATCACCGCAGCAGAGGTCGCAGCCTACCTCGACCTCTTCCCCGCGCTCACCACCGCTCAGGCTGTCGACGACCTCGTCGACCTCTACCGCGCCTCGACCGCCGCAGACGAAGCAGGCGCCGCCGGCCTGCAGACCGTCAAGCGCGACGCCGAACTTCGGGGCAGGGCGCTCGCCTATCTCCGCCGTTACCTCGACAGCAACGACAAGGCGCTCGCCGTCAGCGACGCCCAGATAGACGAGGCGCTCAAAGACCCCGCCTACTCCGTCTTCTACGGGCTGCCCGAGCGCATCCGCGCGACCCACCTCCTCGTGATCGCCCCACCCAAGCCGCCAGCCAACGCGCCCGCCGCGCCCACAGACAGCCCCGCAGCAAGCGCCGCCCGCAGTAAACTCGCAACAGACATCCTCGCCGAACTGCGCGACCTCGATCACCCCGCCACCGCGCTCGACCTCCGCAACGCCTACAAGCGGCATTTCGAGGCCGCCAAGGCGCAGGGAATCGAACTCCACAAGGACGAAGGCATGGTCTTCCCGCGCCGCTTCTCAGGGCGGCCCCGATGGCAGGGCGCCGTGGCCCGCGTCGTCGACCCCTTCGCCGACGCCTGCTTCAACGCAAAGGTCGGCGACCTCCTCGGACCGGTCGAGACCGAGTTCGGCCTCCACCTCATCGTCGTCGAAGCCCGATACCCCGAGGTTGCGCCGCCACCTGCAGAGCGCCGCGCCCGCATCGCACGCTTCCTCGCGCTCCAAGCCCGCCAGGGCGCGCTCAAAGCCGAACTCGACCGCCTCGCCGCCGAGCAGTCCGTCGTTCCCTATCCGGAGAACATCAGGGCCGTCTCACGCTCTGCCGTGGATCAGGTCAAAGAGCGGGGCCAGACCATCGCTCCGGCTGCCGCTCAGCGGCCGTGACCCGGCCCTACAACGCGCGGAAGGTAGGTATCGAAATCGAACTTCGGCGAGTGCTCAGGAACGTGGCAGGTCAGGCAGGTCTTCTCCGTCACCTCGCGGTGCACGCCACCGGGGACATTCACCAGCGAAGGGTTCTTGATGTGGTTGCTGCCCGGCCCGTGGCACTGCTCGCACTGCACATTCTCGAGGCCGCGGAGATTTCCGAGCACGCTGCCGCCAGGCTCGCGGTAGCCCGTCACGTGACAGCCGATGCAGCTCCGATCGAACTCCTTGTTCCGCTCGCGGAGTGTATCGATGGCGTGCCCATGCTGGGTGTTCTTCCAGAAGGCATGCTCCGTCGTGTGACACTTCTGGCACTCGACCACGCCCACATAGAAGGCGCTCCCTTCCGCCACGGGCGGAATCTCCTCTACCTTCTTCAGATTGATGCCCTTGAGCGCCTCGTTGTAGCGAACCATCTCCTCGCTCACTCTCGGTGCAACAGGGTAGCAAGGATTCATGGCGACTGGCTCGAAGAGGTAGTTCCGCTCCGTCGCAACAAACACGGGCGCGGCCGCACTCAGCTTCTTCCGCTCTGCCACGTAGCCATCGAGCTTGCCCCGCAGCGCCTTCACAATTGGCGGCTCGGCCTGGCCCGCCGCAGGCTTCGGCAACGATGCCAACTGCCCTTCGGTCGTCGCGATGATCTGGTCGAGCCGCTTCCGCTCCGCCTCGCTCCCCACCCGCGCATTCTTCCACGGCCCGCTGCCGCTGCCGACCAGCTTCAGCCGGCCTAGGTTCCGACCCTGATCGTAGGCCTCCAGCGTCACCGCGCTTCCAATCCGCTCGCTCTCGTCTGTCTCACGCGGGTCCTTGCCGATGATGACAAAGTCTACGCCCATAAGCCCATCGAGCTGCTGCCGCGCGGCGACGATGTCCCCCGAAAAGAGCACCGCCACCGCCGTCGGAGCCTCCGCCGCAGGCAGCCGCTTCAACGCCTGCAGCGAGGCCTCGATCCCGGCCTTCGCCGGCCCAGCCTTGATCTCCGCAACGGCCTCAACCGACCCCGGCGGCGTCACGCCAATCAGCGCAATCCGCTCGGCGCCAGCGGTGAGCACGAGGTATGGCGGACCAACCGGTGCGCCTGATGAGAGCGTCACATTCGCCGCCAGCACCTCCACCTTGGCCGACTTCATCTTGCCCAAGAAAAAGTCGACGCCCGCGGCCAGGTCACGCGAGCCGAGCGCCGTCGCCCGAAGCCCCATCACCGTTGCCGCCTCCATCAGCAGGTCGGCCTTCCGAAGCTCCTGCTCCCGGCCGGCCTCATCCAGCGTCTCGCGCTCAAACAGGAAGTCTCCCGCAGCAACCACCGCAGCCGACTTCGTCTGCGCCGCCAGCGTCGTCGCGAACCCGGTGATACGGTCAATGCCTCCAAGCACCAGATCAAGCGTGCAGCCACACGGCTCCGTGTAGCCCTTCAGCGCCGAGAGAAAGAGAAGCGTTGCGCCAGGCGGCCCCACATCCTCCACCTTCAACTGCTCGCCCTTCGACGCGCCGGGTCCTACCAATCCCTTCGACTCCGCCGTGCGTGC
>JBIIFW010000116.1:0-7429 GCA_044236985.1 Bradymonadia bacterium
CACGTCGACCTGTCCGATGGTGTTGGCAACGTGGACAATCTGCACGCGGATCTGGCCGGCGGCGATGGGCGACGCGTCGTCGTCGAGGCGAAGACCGGCAATGGCGGAGCCGCTGTCGTAGGCGACGAGGGTGTAGAAGGAGTCGGCGCCGTAGGCCAGCGAGGGGATGGCGAGAGCGGGCGTACCGGTCGACACGCCGGCGGCGAAGACGTCGAAGTTGTAGTCGCCTTCGGGGACCGAGAGGTAGTCCGTGGCAGCGAGGTAGGCGAAGTTCTGCACCACGCGGGTGCCGCCGGTGTAGATGTCGACGCCAGGAGCCGAGGCGCCGTTGGCGATGGTCGAGGCGTGGAAGACGCGGATGTTGGTCGGGCCGGCATCGGGGAGGATGGGAACGACGGTGGCACCGAGCTGGCCGGCGAGGAAGGGGCCGTCTTCGCCAACGATGGCGTAGAGGTTGGCGACCGTACCGGCGGGAAGCGCGGGGATGCTGAAGGTCAGGTCGGGATTGGAGTCGTTATCGACGTCGAGGCCGAGCTTGTAGGCCTGCGCCGGGATCTCAAGGAAGTCGGACGCAGTGCCGAAGTTGAAGTCGACGATAAGCGGCGAGGGCGCCGACGGGTCGGTGATGTTCCAGATGTCGACCTGACCCACGCCGTTGGCGATGTGGACGGCGCGGACGCGGATGTTACCGGCGGCCGGCTCAATGCTGGGCTCGTCGAGGCGAAGCGCGGAGAAGCCAGCGCCCGACTCGTAGGCGACAGCCGTGTAGGAGGCGTCGGCGGCGTAGTTGAGCGACGGGACCGAGAAGGCGGGGGTGCCGGTCGGGTCTGCGCCAGCGGCGAAGACGTCGAAGGAGTAGTCGCCCTCGGGGACGGTCAGGTAGTTGGTCGCAGCGCCGGCTGCGAGGCCGGAGATGACAGCGCTACCGCCCGTGTAGATGTCGACCGTACCGGCCGACGGCGCGCCGTGGAAGACGCGGATGTTGGTCTCGCCAGCCGACTCCTGACCGAGGAGCTCAACCGCCTCGCCAGCGCCGAGGTCGGCCACAATGGAGGGGCCGTCGGCATCTGCGATCGCGAACAGGTTGGCCGAGGTGCCGGCGGGAAGCGCAGGCACGTCGATGATGACGTCGGGGGTGGCGTCGTTGTTGAGGTCGATGCCGAGGGCGTAGGCGGCCGCCGGGATTTCAACCTGCGCAGTGGCGGTGCCGAAGGCGAGGTTCTCGAAGAGCAGCGCGGGGTTGGCCGGGTCGGTCACATTCCAGATGTCGACCTCGGGCAGGATGCCCGCAGCGTGGATGGCGCGCACGCGGATGTTACCGGCACCGATGGTGGCGGTCGACTCATCGAGGCGGAGCGGGGCGATCGAGCCTTCGTCGTCATAGGCGACAAGGGTGTAGGCCGCGTCTTCCGCGTAGGAAAGCGAGGGGATGGCCAGCGCGGGGGTACCCATCGGGCCTGCACCGTCGCCGAAGACGTTGAAGGCATAGTCGCCGGCGGGGACTTCGAGGAAGCCCGTGCCGAAGCGGTAGGCGAGCGCGTCCACAACGAGCGTGTCGCCCGTGTAGATGTCGACGCCGGGCTCAGAGGCGGTGTTGGCAAGGTCCGATGCGTGGAAGACGCGGATCTTGGTGTTGCCAGCAACCGTGGTGTCGGTCTCGCCCGTGTCGGTCGTGCCCGTGTCGGTCGTGCCCGTGTCGTCGCCTGAACCGGTGTCCGAACCGGTGTCGGTCGTGCCCGTGTCAGTCGTGGGCTCCTTCTCGTCGTCGCCGCAGCCGACGGCCATCGAGAGCAGCGCCAGCAGCGCAATGGAACCTGGAAGCTTCACAAATTCACTCTTTCTCATTTTTTTCCTCCTCAAGGTCGAGGCGCATTCGCCTCATGGTGTATGTGACTTCGATGCACCCAACGCGCCAAAGATTCGCCCGGCGGCGCAAGACCATCGAAAACTCCGCTGTGGCGAGACGGGATGGGCCTCACCCTTGGAGGTTTCTCGATTCACGGCAAGGCTTCAACACCCACAATCTCAAGCGAGAATCTGCGGAGGCGCGAGGAGCTCAGAGCCTGTCGTCTCACCTTCCGCAGGAGCAGACCGACCTGCCCCGACCACAGTCCAATCGCCTGCGAAGATCAGCCCGAGGGTGACGGCGAAGCGTGCGGGGATCTCGCTGGCATGGCTCCTCGGCGAGCAAGGGCGTCGGAACCGGCTTCGGCTACCCCAACTCTGCTTGCGCCAAGGGGCTCTTCGGCCTAGCGCGGGTAGCATGCGCCACCTGCTCCTCATGACCCTCCTGTCCACCCTCGCCCTGCGCCCCTTTGAGGCTCAGGCAGGGGCGGCGCCCGCGGCTGACGCAGAGGGCTCTGACACCGCGCCCAATGGCTCCGGCGGTACGGCGCAGCCCGCCGCCAAACCGCCCGTGCAACGGTTGGGAAGCGCCATCCACTCCCGCCCGCCGCGCCCCAAGGCCGCAGTCGCGCCGCTCCCCGAGGTGACGCTCCCGCCGCTCGCAACAGAGACCGCTGCGGCGCGCTTCCGCTGGAGCGGCGAGCAGCTCTTCTACGCCATCGAGTTTCTCGGCAACAAGGCCATCAAGGCGGGACTCTCCATCGGCGCCCCCACCGAGGTGGAGAAGTTCGGCACCGTCATTCCGGTGCAGGGTCTGGCCGCCAGCGTCGGCCTGCTCGGAGCCGTCTATCCCATCCGCGACAGCGCCCTCACCTACCTCGACCCGGCGACCGGGCTCCCCATCTGGTCGGAAAAGGTGCTCGACGAGAACAAGGTCGAGCGCTCCTACAAGGTGGACTACGATGGCACCCGCCACCGCGCACAGGTCTTGCGCAAGCGGGAGGGCGAATCGCGCCAGTTCAAGCGGGCCGTTCCTTCGGACATACACGACGCCTTCTCTTGGTTCATGGACCTGCGCAGCCAGGACCTCTCGGTAGGCAAACGCTATGAGTACTTCGTCTTCGACGGCTGGAAGCTGTCGCGCCTCACCGCCGTGGTTGTCCGCAACGGCACCAGCTACTGCGCGCTCGGCGAGCTGCCTTCTGCAGAGGTCGAGTTGAACCGCGAGGTCCTCGCCTCCGAGCCCATGCTGCCCTATGCGGTGCGCGGAGTGGAGCTGCCACCGGTCTACCTCGAGGAAGAGGCTGCCAAGAAGGTGGGTAGAGCATGGTTCGGGCTCGATGCGCGGCGTCTCCCCATCGCCATCGAGGTGGTGACCAGCCTAGGACCGCTCGCCGTCCGCATCGAACGGGCCCAGACCCCCAACTAGGGGCGCTGGCCGAGCAGGGCGACCTTGGCCCAGGCCTCCTCCCACTCGGAGCGCGGGTCGGAGTCGTAGACGATCCCGCCACCTACATCCCAGCGGGCCCGACCCTTCCGCAACTGCATCGTCCGGATGACGACGCTCAGTTCGGCATCGCCGTTCGGCTCGAGCCATCCGATGGTGCCACCGTAGAGTCCACGCGGGCCCTGTTCGAGCTCTCGTAGCATCGCGCAGGCCTCGAGTTTCGGAGCGCCCGTCATGGAGCCAGGCGGAAAGGCTGCCGCGAGCAGGTCCCAGATATCGCGACCGGCCGACAGCTCACCGGTGACGGTCGAGGTAAGCTGGGCAACGCTCCGGTAGCGCTCCACCGTGCAGAGCGCGGGCACCTGAACGCTGCCTGGCCTGCAGACGCGGCTCAGATCGTTGCGGAGCAGATCGACGATCATGGTGTTCTCAGCGCGGTCCTTCTCCGACGCCGCGAGCTCCGCCATGATGGCCTGTTCGTTGCCCGGAACGAGCAGCCGCGTGCCCTTCATCGGGCGAGCGGTCGCGATACCGTCACGGAGCGAGAGGAACCTCTCCGGGCTGCTGGAGGCGACCGCGAAGTCGGGCAGCTGCACCAGCGCGCCGAAGTCCACAGGATGGTTCGCCATCATCCAGGCGAAGAGCTCCTGCATGGACGCCGGCGGCTCGAACCAGAGCGGAAAGGTGAGGCAGAGTTGGTAGAGTCGGCCCGCGCGGATCGCCTCGAGGATGGCCTCGACGGCGGCTCGGTGCCAGGCCTCGTCGGCGACTGAGAGCCGGCGGAGGAGCGGCCGCTCGGCGGGCCCCGCCCACGGCTCACCTGCAGGGGCCGATACCACCTCGTCGGCAGCCCAGAGCTGGGCGAGCGGCAGGTCGTCCCAGGCCTCGAAACCTGCAGCCTCGTCGAAGAGGCGACCGCCCTCATGCGCAACGAGCAGCAGGCATCCTTTGGCACCTTCTCTGAAGGCCTGCGCGGCTGCAGCCCGAAGCAGTTTCGTGGCAGCAGCCGGTGCCAAAGAGGCGGCGGCCTCGATGGTCAGCACGGGTCGCAGCCCGGTCGCCAGCAGCGACCGACGGCCCAGTTCGCTGTCGCCGCGCGCAGAGCAGAGGCAGGCAAACGGAGCACCGCTGGTAGCCGCCTCCGCGACCAGAAGCTGGAAGGGCGAGCCGCTCATCGCGACCGCTCATGCTGCGCCAACAGCAGCGCCCGCAGCGCCGCCGCCTCGTCTGCGAGCAGCGGCAGCGCGCGACCGTCAAGCGACCGGACCGGAGCCGCCAACCGAAGCGCGCTCACCAGCACAAGCCCCTCGCAGGCGGCGAGCCGCGATGCATCCAGCGAACCGCGCGCCACCTCCAGTCCGCCAGCCTCCAGCGCCGCCAGCGTCACGCTCTCGAGGAGCCCACCTGCGTCGGGCCTCCACCAGCGGCCGCCTTCGCGCCAGAGCAGCGTCGAGCGCGCGCATTCGGCGACGGCGCCCTGCCGCCAAAACAGCGCCTCATCTGCGCCAGCGCGCTCCGCTTCACGCTGCGCGAACTGCGACCAGTGGTAGCTCGCAGACTTGCCGAGCCGACCTAGGCCAGGGTGCTCCGAGGCCGCGGAGCAGAGCGCAATGCCAGCGCGGTAGTGAGACGCCGGCGGCGCGTAGTCGGCGAGCTCACCGAGCGCCTGCCAGCCTGCCTCAACAGCGGGCGACGGCGTCACAAGGAGCCGCAAACGGGCCGTTCGCGCTGCATCGCTGGAGGCAGCCTGCAGCGTCGCGCGGGCGGCCTGCAGCGCGGCTCCAGCATCGAGCCCCGCCGCGGCGACCGAGGCCTCCATCCGCGCCAGGTGCTCGCCCTCGAACATCCAGCGGCCCTGCTCACAGCGCAGCGTCTCGAACCAGCCCTCTCCGCTCCGCACCAGCCCCGTCTCCGCACCGAGCACCGCATCGGCCGCCGCGACAGCGCGACCATCGAGCAGGAATCGGGGGCCGCTCATGCCTCGCCGAACTCCACCACCGACCTCACCGTTCCTGCGGTCAGGCGGAGCGCGAGCGCCCTCTGCACGGCGATGGTCGCAACGTCGGCAGGCGCCGTGGCAGTGAGCGCAGCCTCGCGCGTGAGGTCGACAACGGCCCAGCAGGCGAGGATGTCGTCGCCATCATCCTTGCGCGCCACAGACACCGCACCGTTGGCCTCTATGACCTCGACCTCGACCGGCCAGTCGACCGTCGCAGCGCTCAGCCACTCCAGCCAACGCGACGCCTCCACGCCCACCCAGACATCAGCGGCGGCAACCCCTTCTAGCCACTCTGCGGCGCAGCCTGCGCCACCCTCCGCTGCAGTGCCCGCCTCCACAATCGGCAGCCAGACAAAGCCGGCAGCGGTGTTGCTTCGGCACCAGGCCAAGCCGTCCGCGAGGAACTCGGGCCGCTCCGGTGGACCACCCGCTACCAGGGCGGCACGGATGCGCTCCTTCGGCGACCACCACCGCCCCAGCAGCGCAGCAAGACCGCGCGCGCCTGGCCAAACCTGCCAGCCCTCGTGGGGCGGCAGCGCTGCGAGCGGACGGGCCAGCTCCTGCGCATCGAGCACCGCACGCGGCTCCACCTTCCACATCTCCTGCTCGCCGCTCCGCCAGCACTCCACCCGGCCGACCGATGCCGGCCCAAAGACCGTGTGCACCGCCGCCGACAGCGCCTCCTCATGGCCGCACTGCTCGCAGGCGAAGGGCGCTGCGTCAGCAGGCCGCTGCGACAGCCGGCGCAGCCGCCCCGTCGTGAACCGGTGCAGGTCAAACTCGCGGTAATGGCGATGCGTGTGCTCCTTGCCGCAGATGGCGCAGGCCTCGTGCAGGTCCTGACGGTATCCGAGCAGCGGCGAACCATCCTCCGCGACGAGGATGCGAAGCCACATGCCGCGGCTGCTCACAGCGCCACCTGTAGCGCCGCGAGGACCATGCCAAATGTACCGCCTTCAACCCCGTTCATCGTCGTTCACCTCCAGCCAGCGCAACCGCGCGGAACGCTCGGCTCTTCGCCTTCCGGTGCCACGCTGTCAACCCGCGCAGCCCGCGCATCGCCGCGGCTTGCGGCCTCGCCGCGCCCCTACTAGTTGCCCGAGCGCGCGACCGCGCACTCAACGCTTCAACCGTCACGGTCCATCATGGCGAACGCTACCAACCTTCCCCCCTGCGGCATCTATCGCACCACCCTCCCGCTCGAGGGCAAAGAAGAGGCCGTTCCGGCCGGCCGCATGGTCTACTTTCACAACCACTCCGATCAGGAGAACAAGTCCATGGTCCTCCTCCCCAAGGAGGTGAAGGACAACACCTGGAGCTTCCAGGACCGGGGCTACCTCGTCGAGTCCAAGAGCTGGCCCAGCACCCTCGTCCTGCTCCCCCGACAGGGCTTCTATGTGGTCCGCGAAGAGATCACGACCGCATCGGGTGGCCGCATGGGCGCCGGCATGCTGGTGCAGCTCGGCTACAACAACGCCGGCGCCGCCATCCTCTTCCCGGGCACCTACGAGCCCGGCAACCGCATCCAGTTCCCCGACCGCGGCCTGCTCATCTCCGACCTCCAGATGACCCTGCTCGACGCGACCTCCTTCAAGCTGGTCGGCCCCCAGGCGAACGGCTCAGGCGACCTTCACTAGCAGCCTCGCTGCCCTCCCCGGACAGGTCCGACCCATGCAGGTCAATCACCCCTACGCCTCCTTCATTCACACCATCGAGAAGCCGGCGCGCTATGTGGGCGGTGAGTACAACGCGGTCATCAAAGATTGGAGCAGCGTAGACTGCCGCTTCTCCCTCTGCTTCCCCGATGTGTACGACATCGGCATGAGCCACATGGGGACCAAGATCCTCTACTCGGTCGTCAACAAGACGCCCGACCTGCTCATGGAGCGCTGCTTCGCCCCCTGGTTCGACTTGGAGACTGCGCTGCGTGAACGCTCGCTCCCGCTGGTGACGCTCGAGTCGGCCCGTCCGCTCTCCGACTTCGATGTCGTGGGCTTCTCGCTCCAGTTCGAGATGACCTTCACCAACATCTTCACGATGCTTGAGCTGGGCGGCATCCCGATCCGCTCCGAGGCGCGCACGCTGGCCCACCCCTTCGTCATCGCGGGCGGTCCGGCAGCGACCCATCCCGAGCCCCT
>JBIIFW010000117.1:0-7378 GCA_044236985.1 Bradymonadia bacterium
CGGCATGGCCTCCAAGATCCGGGCGGCGCGCATCGCCGCAGGCTACGGCGTGCCGACCATCATCGGGCCTGGCCGTGAACTGAGCGGACTTGGCGCTGCGCTGAGCGGCGGAGCTGGCTTCGGCACCCTGCTTGTGCCCCGCGATCAGCAGCTCGGTGCCCGCAAGAGCTGGATCAAGTTCGGTGCCCGTCCGAGCGGTGTCATCTCGGTCGATGCCGGCGCTTCACGGGCGCTGCGGGAGCTTGGAAAGTCACTCCTGCCCAGCGGTCTGCTCGGTGTGAGCGGCGACTTCGGCCCTGGCGCGGCCGTCGACCTCCAGAACGAGGCGGGCAACACCATCGCTCGCGGCCTGGTCGCCTACTCGGCCTCGGAGATTCGCCGGCTACGCGGCCTCCGCAGCGAGCAGATCGCCGAGACGCTTGGATACTCCAACGGCGATGCGGTGATCCATCGCGACGACCTGGTGCTGCTCGACGAAACCGGGGCGGCCGGAACCCTCGACACCCTGCCCGACTGACGCGCCGCGTTTCGAGCAGGGTGTGGCCAAACCGGGCAAGACTGACTAGTTGCGCGGCGCTGGCAGGCCTGCGCTGGTCGGCCTACATTCACTCCGTTGGAGCACCTTCATGAAGCCTCTTCGTCGCGTATTCCTTGTGGGCGGTGCGCTCACCCCCTTCATCGGCAAGTCGCATCCCGACTTCATCTGGAAGGGCCACGCCGACTTCGGCAAGCGCGAGAACCCGACCCTTGAGGAGTACTTCGCCCAGGTGCTGGCCAAGCTCTTCGTGGAAACGGGCCTCGAACCCGCCCGCATCGAGAAGGGCTACGTGGGCAACTTCGCGGGCGAACTCTTTAACAAGCAGGGCCACCTCGGCTCGATGCTCGCACGCGTGGAGAGCCGTCTGGAGGGCGTCCCCTTCACCCGTGTCGAGGGCGCCTGCGCCTCCGGCGCGCTTGCGATGATTGGCGCCATCGAAGCCATCCAGGCCGGCCGCAACATCACGCTCGCTATCGGCGCCGAGGCCCAGACCACCGTGTCGGCGCGCGAGGGTGCAGACTTCCTCGCCCGCGCCTCGCACTACGAGACCGAGCGCGGCCTCGATGACTTTACCTTCCCCGCGATGTTTGCCCGTCGCACGATGCATTGTCGTGCAGAGACCGGCGTGACAGAGGAGGATGTCGCCCATGTGGTTGTGAAGGCCTACGCCAACGCGGCGAAGAACCCGAACGCCCACATGAAGGCCGTTCCCATGAGCTTCGAGCAGGCTGCGACCGCCAACGATCGCAACCCCACCTTCCTCAAGAACCCGGAGCTCTCGCCCTTCCTGAAGATCAGCGACTGTTCGCAGGTCTCTGACGGCGCAGCCGCCATGGTCCTTGCCTCCGAAGAGGGGCTGCGCGCGCTCGGACTCTCGCCTGACGATGCCGTCGAGGTGCTCTCCTACGCGCAGTCGAATGGCGCGCTCGGGCAGGTCTCCGACTTCACCCGGATGGGCATCACCGAGCGTGCAGCCAAGGAGGCCTATGCAGACACCGGGCTGACGGCAGGCGACATGAAGGTTGCCGAGGTTCACGACTGCTTCGCCATCACGGAGCTGCTGATGACCGAGGCGCTCGGCTTCGCGGCGCACGGCCAGGGCGGCGCGCTCGCCCGTGAGGGCCGCACGGCGATTGGCGGCGACATCCCCGTGAACACCGGCGGTGGCCTTCTCGCCTTCGGACACCCCGTCGGTGCGACCGGCATCAAGCAGGTGCTCGAAGTGGCCCGCCAGATGCAGAAGCGCTGCGGCGACTACCAGGTCGGTCACGAGATCAAGCATGGCATCGCGGCGAACATGGGAGGCGATGATCGCACCGCGGTCGTCACGATTCTGCGGAACAACGCCGCCGTCTAACCACTTGCGGCGGGTAGTGGTCGGAGCCTAGGCTCCGCGCTCCCTCTTTCGAACGTTTGGATACGCATCATGGCCGACGATTTTGCGCTCAAGGGCGAAGTGATTGATCAGGTTTCCGCCGTTGTTGACCCGCTGACGGGTGAAGGACTGCTGGAGGCCCACATCCTCGAGAAGATTGAAGTCGCGGGCGGCGTCGCCTCCATCGTGCTCAAGTTCAAGGCGGAGCACACCAAAGAGCAGCGCTGGGCACTCGAAGATGCCGCTGCGACGGCCGCCGAGAAGGTTGAGGGCGTGAAGGAGGCTCGGGTCTCGAGCTTCGTCGAGGGCTACCAGGCCAGCGCGGCGCCCGCTCCGGAAGCAGCCGCTGCACCTGCCGCTGCCAAGGGCGCATCGCAGGCCCCCAAGTCGCTCGAGGGCGTCGGTCGCGTGATCGCGGTTGCGTCGGGCAAGGGCGGTGTCGGCAAGTCCACCGTGGCTGTGAACCTTGCGCTCGCGCTCGCACGGCTCGGCTTCCATGTGGGCCTGCTCGATGTCGACATCTACGGCCCGAGTGTGCCCACGCTGCTGGGCATCAATGTGCGCCCCGCCGTGCGCGAGAAGCGCATCATTCCTGTGGAGGCGCACGGTCTCAAGCTGATGTCGCTCGGCTTCCTCATGGACGACGACGCGCCGGTCATCTGGCGCGGTCCCATCGTCACCGGCATCATCCGTCAGTTCCTGCAGGATGTGGACTGGCGTGGCATCGACTACCTCATTGTCGACATGCCTCCCGGCACGGGCGACGCGCAGCTCAGCCTTGCGCAGACTGTGCCCGTCGATGGGGCGATCATCGTGACGACACCCAGCGACCTCGCCCTTATCGATGCAGCACGCGGCCTCCGCATGTTCAACCAGCTTAACGTGGATGTGCTCGGCATGGTCGAGAACATGTCCTACTACCTCTGGCCCGGTGCAGCCGAGGCCCGCAACCTTGCTGCGAGCCTCCGCGCCAAGGGCGACGAGCAGAGCGCGGCTGCGCTCGACAAGATCGTCGCCGATGAGGAGCGCACCTACATCTTCGGACAGGGCGGCGGCACGCGCGAAGCGGCTCGCCTTGGTACGACGATGCTGGGCGAGATCCCGCTCGATGGCGCCGTGCGGAAGATGGGTGACGAGGGTCGTCCTGTTGTGGTCGGCAGCCCCGACAGCGCTGTAACGAAGGCCTTTCTGGAGCTCGCACAGCGGGTCACCGATGCCAAGCCGCTTGCCTCGCCGGGAAGCGCGCCCAAGCCGGGACTCTTCTCCTTCAAGCGCTCGTAGTGTTTCAGGCGGGAGAGCTGCAGCCAGAGGCGCTCTCTCCGGCCCGCCCGCCCGTGCTGAGGCTGCACGAGGTCTGCAAGACCTTCACGGTGACACCGCGTGTACGAGACCTCCTACGCTTTCGTCGGTCGCCGCCGGTAGAGGTGCTCCGGGGCATCTCGTTCGAGATCGGCGCGGGCCAGATCGTCGGGCTCATCGGGCCCAACGGGGCCGGCAAAAGTACGCTCATGCGCTGCATTGCAGGCCTTGTGATGCCGACCTCGGGCGAGCTGCTTGTGGACGGTGCGGCGCCGACCGCTGGGGGTGGCACACAGCGTCGCCGGATCGGTTGGGTCTCGCGCGAGGACCGCTCCTTCAACCTGCGGCTGACGGGCCGTGAGAACCTCTCCTTCTTCGCTGAACTTGCGGATCAGGAGGGTGGATCGCGGGCCGCCTTGGTGGCAGATGCGCTGGCCCGTGTGGGTCTCACGCGTCAGGCCGACCGCCCCTTCCGGACCTACTCCTCAGGCATGCGACAGCGGCTTTCGATGGGCCGCGCGCTGATCGCAGACCCGGTCCTGCTGCTGCTCGACGAGGCCAGTACGGGGCTCGATCCCGGCCGTCGTGAGTCGTTCAAGCGGCTCTGTCGGCAGCTCGCCAAAGAGCAGGGGAAGGCCATCCTGATCGCCTCTCACGACATGGCAGAGCTCGAGGCGCTCTGCGACACGGTCCATCTCCTCGACGGCGGTCGCGTGGCGGCGTCCGGCGGCTTCGCAGCGGTGGCCGCCGCAGCCGAGGCGGTCTTTGCGCGTGAGCAGGCGGAGGAGGAGGCATGAGGGCGCAATGGAAGCTTCTCCGCGCCTTCTGGCTCCATGATTTCCGGGAGGCGCAGAGCTATCCGCTCGTTCACTTCAACCGGGCTGTCGGTCTGGGACTCATGTTCTTCCTGCTGCATGGGCTCTCGGAGCTGGTAGGCGACGGGATGGGGGCGGGCCAGTTGGGCATCTTGCCGTTTCTCGCCTGCGGTTTTGCGGCGATGGACCTGATGTGGACCTCGCTGGGCGCCTTCACGAGCAAGCTGCGTCGACACCAGACAACGGGCATGCTCGAGGCCTGCCTGATGACGGGTCACTCGTTGCCGGCGTTGATGACGGCGATGCCGACCTTCGATCTTTCGGTGAGCGTGATGCGGTCGACTGCCATTGTTGTGTTGGCGAGCCTCTTCATGACGCCAGCTCCGGATCCGGCTGCCTGGCTCTACGCGGCCCTCTTCGGCGCCGGCGGGATGGTCCTCTTCCTCGCGGTCGGTCTGATCTCGGCGGCGCTGCTACTCCGTTACAAGGCCGGAGATCCGTTGAACCGGGCCATGCACATCTCGGCGGTGGTAACGGGCGGCGTTTTCATGCCGCGGACGGAGCTGCCGGCCGCGTTGGCAGCGGCGGGGGCCTGGGTTCCTATCGCGCCAGTGGTGGACGGGGTTCGGCTGGCGCTTGCGGGTGACGGTTGGGTCGAGTTGGAGCCGGTCGCGCTTCGGCTGGGCATCTTGGTTGCGGTTGCATCAACGGTGGCGCTGTTCGCGGTTCGCGCGGCGGTGCGTGCTGTGCTTCGGGAAGGATCGTTGGCCCATTACTGACAGCGATCGAAGTTGTTGCAATGTTGGCTCGAATCATGCACTATCTCAGGAGTGTCGAGTTGACGAAACGATTCGCAATTACCCATCGGGGTCACGACCCCTTCGAAGGAGCCGAGACATGAGCAAGCAACGGCCAATGCCAAAGCAACAGGATTCGACCATGGATGTGGTCGCTGAGTCGGTCGGCCTCGAGGAGGCTGTTGCGACGGGTCGTCGCTCTTACGAGGCCCCCAGCCTCGCGAAGAAGCGCTCTGTGGCGCGCGTGACGCTCTTCTCGGGCGGCGGCGTTTCGGCTGGCGGCCTCACGGCTTCCGGCTAGTCGGACCTCGCACCTCTGGTTCGCCTGCCAGGGCCGAACAAGTCTCGAACGAGACCTGTCGGCCCTTTTTCTTGCCTGCCTTCGCCCGTTGTTTCGGTGACGGAGAAGGACAGTAGAGGATGCCAGAATGACAATTTGTGTCACATTGGAGTCGAGATCCTTGAGGTTCTTCCTTTGATCTCCTCTCACCGCGTGTGCTACGCGGCAGTCGTCAGTAAACCTCGCGCGCAGCGCAACCCTTTTGGACCTCGTTTTTTCGCTGGAGATTGTCATGGCCCGCACGACGCTGAATTCGACCTCTCTGCTCGCGCTGCTCCGCGGGCCTTCCACGCTCACTGCGGCGACCTTTGTTGCCTCGCTTGCCCTTGTGGCTTGCGGCGATGAGACCGCGGAGAAGACCGAGGACACGGGCACCTCGTGCAACCTCTTCACCGGTGAGGGCTGCGAGGATACCTCGGCCGATACCACCGCGGACACCTCCACCGATACGGGCACGGCCGACACGACCGAGGAAGACACCAACATCGAGGATACCGAGGTCGACACTGCGATCGAGGACACCACAGTCGACACGGGCATCGACACCGGCGGTGTTCAGGAGTCCTGTACCAATGGCACGGACGACGACGGCGACGGCAACGCCGACTGCGCCGACACCGACTGCGTCAACTTTGCGGCCTGCATTGAGTGCTCCATCATCGATGCCCGCGACTGCGAGCCGGGCAACCGCTCCTGCGACGTTGCGGACGGCCCCGACTCCTGCGGTGACTGCCTCGATACCTTCATCGATCAGGGCGGCACCTGCGTCTGCGACGCGACCATCTGCGACGAGGCGCCTGCGCCCTTCTGCCGCGGTAACAACCGGGTTGAGACGGCCCGCACCGCCTACGACATCGGTGCCAGCTGTGAGTGTCGCGACGCGGAGAGCGAGACGGCCTGCCCCACGGGCACGAACTGCGACGCCGGCGAGTGCGTTGCCGTTCCTGTGACCCAAGACCCCTGGATCCTCTTCGTTCGCACGCCCGGTTCGGCCTGCGCTGAGCAGCAGGCATCGCAGCTCTACGTCGTCCGCGCTGACGGCACCGACGAGCGTCGCGTCACGAACCTCCCCGGTCAGAAGCTGGCGGCCCGCTGGTCGCCCGACGGTCGCTCCGTCTACTTCTCTATGAAGGTTACCGACTGCTCGGCTCCCGCCAACACCAACGTTGGCATCTACAAGCTTACCATCGAGACGGGCGCTATCGACCAGATCACCCCGGTCTGCGCCGAGCTCGCCTACCAGGGCAACCCCGACCCGACCGGGCTTCTGAGCGGCGGCTTCACCGTCCTCGCCGATGAGTCGGCGTTGGTCTTCACCAACTTCTACAGCGGCGACTTCGGCCTCTTCACGCAGCCCCTCGACGCGAGCGGCGCTGCCTGCACCGTGCTCGTCGATAACGGCGGCAACGGCGAGGCCGACCCGGCCATCGCCGAGTGCGACCCCTCCACGGTCATCTACACCAAGCAGGCAGCGGGTGGCTCGGTAACCCTCTTCTCGGTCGGTACTGACGGCACCGGCAACGGCACCGCTAGCCTCGCGGGCTACCTTGGCGCGCCCGCCATCAGCCCGGCCGGCACCTCCGCGCTCTGGACGAAGGACCTCGGCGGCGGCGCGACGCAGCTCTACAGCAACGCCTACAACTGCACGACGCACCGCACCTCCGGTACGCCGACGCCCGTCTCTGGCTCGACCAACGACAGCTCGCCCGCCTTCTTCCCCAACGGAAACCTGGTCACCACCGAGCGCATCTTCGCCTCGGCCAGCGTCGTCCAGACCGAGATCATGGTGCTCAACATCACGACCGGTCTCACCACCCGCATCACCACCAACGAGGTCCTCGATGGTGGTCCCCGCCCGGGTCTCATCGAAGCCACCACTCTCAATCCGGCGATTGCGCGCTAGCGTCCGCTCCGAGGTCCTATGAATCCAACTTGGGTTGTCTTTCACATCACCGATCGGTGCCAGCTTAACTGCAAGCACTGCCTTCGGGACCCCGAGTTGAAGTCGCAGGACCTCTCGCTCGACCTCATCTGCAACGTGCTGGATGAGGCCTGGCAGCTCTACCGCTGCAAGCATGTTGGCCTGACGGGGGGCGAGCCCTCGCTGCACCCGCAGTTCTACGAAATCATCGATGCCATCGTTGCCCGTGGCTACACGTGGCATGTGGTGACCAACTCCGAGAAGTTCTCGAAGATGGTGGCAAAGCTCGACGA
>JBIIFW010000118.1:0-7366 GCA_044236985.1 Bradymonadia bacterium
GTGGAGCTCGGAGAGCTGCTTGAGCGTGGTCAGGAGACGGTCCTGGACCAGCTTGTTGTGGGCCTCTGCCCAGGCCTCGAGCGACTGCATCGAGCGGCTGATATCGCCGGTGACGGTGCCGGCAACGCCGAAGCCGTCGGGGCGGAGCTCCTCGATGAGGGGCGGCCGGCCGAGCGCGGCGCGGCGTGCAGCGCTGGCTCGGACGATGGCGCGGACGCCGTGGCCGCCGAGCTTACCGAGGGTGCCAACAGGGGAGGCAGAGAGGACTGCGCCGAGCTCTTCGGCGCGGGTCGAGGAGCCGGGCTGAAGTTTGGCGACGGCCTCGAAGAGGATGCGCTCGAGTTCGGTCGCGGCTGCGTCCGGTGCGAGGCGGGCGAGGGGGCGGGCCGGCTGCCCGTTTGCGGCGGCCGGCGCCTGCTGTTGGCGGTTGCGATCGCGGTCTCCGCCGTCCCGGTTGTTGTCGCCGCGGTTGTTGTCGCCGCGGTTGTTGTCGCCGCGGGGCTGTTCGCTCCGTTGGGGCTGCGGGGCTGCGGTGGCGGGACGCTCCTCCGGAGCCTCGTCGCCTTCCTCGTCGGAGCCCTCGGTGCCCTCTTCATCCTCGCGACCACGGCCGCGTCCGCCACGGCGACCGCGACGCTTGCGGCGGCGCTCAGCATTGGCGGTCGAGGGCGCGTCGAGCACGGTTCCGCCGGCGGTGGGGGCGTCGTCGAGCGTCTCACCAAAGAGGGCGAGCGGCTCCACATCGGAGGGGTCCCACTCGAGGTCGAGCACGGTGGTGACCTCGGTGGCCTCCTCGGTCGCAGGCTCCTCTTCTGCCTCGGTCTCTGCAACGGTGGCAGCTGCGGCTTCGGTAGCAGCAGCCTCTGCGGCGGCCTCTGCGGCGAGGGTCTTTGCAGACTTCTTGCGGCCCTTGGCCGGCTTGTCGGCGACGACCTCTGCGACGACCTCTGCGGCCTCAGCAGCGGGCTCCTCGACGGTCGCCGGAGCGACGGCAGGGGCAGATTGCGCGGCTACGGGCGCGGCCACAGGAGCGGTTGGGGGCTCAGCCGCAGGCTGGCGGAACGAGAGCGTCTCTTTGGCGTCGGCCGGGTCGGCGCCAGCCTTGAGCGCGAAGACGCCGGGGCGGGCCTGCTCGATGAGCGCCAGACCATTGGGCTTCTTGACCTCCTGCTGGAGGCGGGCGTGCATTGTCTCCTCGGGGGTCTTACCGACATGGCTGAGGAGGGAGCGCCGGATCGCGTTCTCGGTGATTTTCTTGTAGTGGAGCGGGCGGCCAGCCTCGCGGAGAACTTCGACGGCGGCTTCGTAGAATGTCATGGGATTAGGATGCCTGGTAGGATGCAGCAGTCGAGGTGGCGGACCAACGCACTGCCCGTGAGATGGCGGCGCGTGGGCGCTCGCCGAGTGGCCGGGGCGTTAGCACCTTGCACGGGTGACCTCAAGGCGAGCGGGAATCGGGCGCGGGCTGGGTCGCTGTGATGGAGCGTGCGGCGCTGTCGATTCAGGTGTCGCGCCGGTGGCGTGATGACCTGGTGCGTTGGCTGGAGAGTCCGGCCGGTCAGCAGCCGTCGCGGCGGTTTTCCGGCAGCGCGCTGGAGGCCGAAGTGCTGCTCCGGCTTGGAGATGATGCGTTTGGTGCTGGGCTGCCCGACGAGCCGCTCTTTCCCTGGCTGCAGCGTTACGCGAAGGCGGTCGGCGACCTGCAGCGGAGCCGCTTGACCACGGTGGTGGTGACTTGGCAGCGGAGCGCGCTCGAACTGCATCTGTCACGGACGGGGAACACGGAGGCGCTACTGTCGCTGCACGCCACGGGCGCCTCGGAAGAGGGTTCGGTCTGGCGGCAGCCTATCGCTCTGGCGGAGCTGCGCGAGGCGCTTGCGCTGACGGTAGAGGAGATGGTCGATGCGCTCGACACCCTCGAAACAGCCGGGCTCGTGTCGGAGCTGCGCGGCTGGCTGCTCGGCTTGGTTGCGGAGCTAGAGACGTCGGGCGTGGCGCCGCCGCTCTCGATGCTTCGGGGGAGGCGCGACCCGCGGCTCATCGAGGTCTCGACCTCCGATGCGGAGGGGCGCTGCCTCACGACCACGCTCCGGCAGCTTGAGCCTGCGCTTCTGTATGCTGGCGAGTCGGTCGCGCATGGCGGCGCCCTTGCGCTGGGTGGCTTTGCGATGCTCTCCGTGCCATTCGGCGGCAGTCGTCGCTGGGAGGGGAGCGTGCTCCGGCGCTGGCTGGAGGTAGCGGAGGGGCTGCTGCGGCAGGCGCCCGATGGGCTGGTCTCCGAGGGGCCAACAGCCGCGGAGGCCGATGCGAACGGTGCGCTGCTGGTGGGCGACCTGGCCTCGCTGCTGGGCGAGCATCTGACGGGGCTGGCCGAGGCGCTGCTACGGGAGCAGCCGCTGCTGGAGGTCCATGCAGGGTTCGCTGCGCTGCGGGCCACGGCGCTGTCGCTCCGCCGCCATGGGAGCGGGCGATGGCAGCCTGTGGCGGCCCGCAGGCAGGGCGCCGCCAAGGTGGCGCTGCCGTCGGTGCCCGCAACGCCGGTCGCGGTGCAGGGCGTAGCGCCAGAGCGTGTTCGGCAGATGGGGTATCATCGACACTGGACGGTCTCGGTGCCGCCCTCTTCGGGCCGAGGCGGCGGGACTGTCTGGGGCGACGGCGCGGTTGCGGTCACCTCGCCGCGGGGCTTGGAGGTAACCCGCCTTGCGACGGGAGAACTGGCCTGGCGCTCCGAGGCGCGCGCTCGCGGCCGCTGGTGCTCGTCCGGCACCGGCCTCTTCGGGCTCGGCGATGGCCTGCTGCGCCGCGTCGACTGGCGGACGGGCGAGGAGGCTTCTGCCGCCTGGTCCATCCCGAGTGATCGCCTCGCGGTCGCGGCGCCGCAGCCTGGTGGCGCGCTCGTGCTGTCGGAGAGCGGCATGCTCGCGCGCTGGTCGGACGAGGGCGCGTTGCTCCGCTGGGAGACGGCGACCGCGGTCGCGGGGGCCGGCGACCTCTTCGTCGCGCGGAAGAGCGCGCTCGTGGTGGGGCCGTCGGGCGAGTTTGTACGGGTCGGCTTGCAACGCGGCTCGTTGAGCGAGGCGTTGGTTCTCCCCTGGTCGGTGCGAACGGCAGCGCGCTCGGGCGATCAGGTCTGGGTGGAGGGATACGCGGGGGAGGCTGTGCTGCTCGGCATCGACGCCGAGAGCCGAAGCCTGCGCCTGCCCGTGGAGGGCGAGGTGGCGCAGGTCTGGGAGATGGCCGAGGGTCTCTTCGGGAGGCTCGCAGAGGGCGAGGCTGGCTGGCTCTGTGAGGTCTGGTCTGGCGGCGGCGCGATACCGGAGCGGCTCTGCCGACTGCGGCTCGCCGCAGAGCTCGTGGTTGGCCGGAACATTGTGGCGCTTCGGGACGGCGTTGTGATTGCGGTGCGCGATGGCCTCATCCGGTTTGCGGTGGAGGGGGGAGCTGTGGTGGAGCGTTGGAGGCGGCCACTGGCGAGCGGTGAGACGGGCGGCCCTGTGCGGCTTGTGGTTGATCGGTCGGAGAGCTTCATCGCCGAGCTTGGCGAGTCGGTGGCGGTGCGGTCGCTGCAGACGGGACGCACGCTCCACACGATGGCCGCACTCTGGGAGCAGGCCTCAGAGGCGCGGCTGCTCGAGGATGGCAGCCTCTTTGTGCTCGAGCCCGCCGGTCGCGGCGGCGCGGTGCTGCACGGTCTCCCGGCGCCCGGCTGGCTCGGCCTCGTGGGCTAGATGCCCAGGTAGAGCCGCTTGCCGAAGTCGGGCGACAGCTGGTGCATCGCGAGGATGGCCTCGGCCGCGGTCACCAGATCGTAGTCGATGCGGAAGAAGGAGAGCTCCCGCGTGACCGTGTCGTAGAGGGTGTAGCAGGCACGGGCGTCGTTATCGCGCGGCTGGCCGACGGAACCGACCGTGACAACATACTTCCGGTTCGGGTCGAACTTCATCACCGGCCCATGCACCTCGCGGACGCGGACGGCCTGGCCATCGCGCCAGAGCTCGTAGCTTTTCGTGAGGTGGCTGTGGCCCATGAAGGTGACGGGCGCGAGCGTCTGGTAGTGGTCGGTGAGGCCGATGGCCTGCGCGTTGTTGAAGACGTAGTCGAAGGCTTCGGGATCGATCGGGCTGCCGTGCGAGAAGCAGATGTCTTCGTGCATGACCGTATAGGGCAGCTGGTGCAGCCACGCGATGTTGGAGGCGCTCAGCAGCGACTTGTGGTGGTCGAGAGCATGCTTGGCGGCGTCGTAGTAGAAGCCGTAGTCCATGCGCCCCGAAACGGCGGCGTCGTGGTTTCCGACGATGCAGTGTTTGACGAGCGGCCGGACGATGTTGCAGCACTGCTCGGGAAAGCCACCGTAGCCGACGACATCTCCGAGGCAGACATACATGTCTGGCTGCAGCGCGGCGTAGGCCTTGAGGACCACCTCCAGCGCGGGCAGGTTGGCGTGGACATCACTGAAGATGGCGATTTTCATGCGGACTCTTCGAGGTTGAACCGCCTTCGTAGAACATAGCGGCGTGGTTCGCCACCCCGCATTGCTTGTCGGGGCGCGCGGCTCTGACTAGCAGGGCGGCACCGCGCGGCGGCCGAGAGCGTCGGCGTCGTCTCGCAACCTCCCTACCGGTGACACCGTGGCCTCTCATCTTCGGTTCGAGTTCCGTCCCCGCTTTGTGACCGCGGCGAGCCTCTTCGACGGCCACGACGCCTCGATCAACATCATACGCCGGGTGCTTCAGGCGGCCGGCGCGGAGGTCATCCATCTGGGCCACGACCGCTCGGTCGCCGAGGTGGTGCGGAGCGCGGTGCAGGAGGATGCGCGGGGTCTTGCGGTCTCCTCCTACCAGGGCGGCCACAACGAGTACTTCAACTACCTGCTCGAGCTTTTGCGCGGGCAGGACCGGGGCGACCTGAAGGTCTTCGGCGGCGGCGGCGGCACCATCACCGACGCAGAGATCGCGGCGCTGGAGGAGGCCGGCGTGGCCCGTATCTACTCCGCGGAGACGGGGCGACGGATTGGGCTCGAGGGCATGGCCGCGGAGATGATGTCGCTGGTGCGCGGGCAGGGCGAAGTCGTCGGCGAGCCGTCGGAGATTCAGGCGGGGTTGACCGAGTCGGCCGTCGCACGCTGGCTGACCTGGGCCGAAGCTGTGGTCGAGGCTGCGATGGATGGCGATGCCGTGGCGATCGCCTGGCGCGAGCGGCTCGAGGCCTCGGCTGCGCAGGCGCGGCTGCGGACCGTTGTGGTGGGCATCACGGGCACGGGCGGTGCTGGCAAGTCGTCGCTGACCGATGAGCTGGTGCGGCGCTTCCTCACCTCCTACCCAGAGATCCGCATCGGCGTCATCAGCGTCGACCCGACCCGCAAGCGGACGGGTGGCGCGCTGCTCGGCGACCGCATCCGGATGAACGCAGTGTTTGACGACCGTGTCTTCATGCGGTCACTCGCCACGCGGCAGGCCGACCGGGCGCTGTCGGAGGCCTCGGAGGATTGCGCGCGGATTCTCGCCCTGGCCGGCTACGACCTCATCCTGCTGGAGACGGCGGGCATCGGGCAGAGCGACTCCAAGGTGACCGAACTCTGCGACGTCTCGCTTTATGTGATGACGCCGGAGTTCGGTGCGCCGTCGCAGCTCGAGAAGATTGAGATGCTCGACTACGCCGATCTCGTCGCCATCAACAAGGCCGACAAGCGTGGCTCCGAAGATGCCCGCAAGTATGTCGCCAAGCAGATGCAGCGGAACCGGGTCCAGTTCGACCGCGATCCGGACGCGATGCCGGTCTTCACCTGCTCCGCATCGCGCTTCGGCGACGCCGGCGTAAACCGTCTCTTCGGCGCGCTTACGCAGCGTATCTCGGAGGTGCGTTCCGGCTGGGTTCCGGCGAGCGTCAACGAGGCTGTGCCGTCGCTCCCCACGGTCGTCCCCTCGTCGCGCACCCGCTACCTCTCAGAGATTGGCGACACCGTTCGCGGCTACCACAAACGCGGCAGTGAGCAGGCTGGAAAGCTTCGCAGCGCCGACGGCCTCTCGCGATCGCTGGCGGTGCTCGGCGCCACCGCACCGGGGCCGCTCGACCGCGCTGAGCCGGGCATCGAGCCGGTTCAGGCGGCGCTTGCAGCGAAGTTCAACGAGGTCATGGAGCAGGTCCCCGCGCCTAGCCGCGCGCTCGTAGCCTCGGCGGCGAGGGACATCGCGGCAGTAACGGCCGAAGAGAATGTCTATGCCGTGCGCGGGCGTGAGATTCGGCTTCCGAACTATCGCAAGACGCTCTCCGACAGTGCCGTCCCGAAGGTCGCGGCGCCGCAGACCACAGACTGGGCAGAGCTGCTCCGCTGGCGCATGAAGGAGAACCTGCCTGGCCAGTTTCCCTTCACCGCCGGCGTCTTTCCCTACAAGCGCGAAGGCGAAGACCCGACCCGCATGTTTGCCGGAGAGGGCGGCCCCGAGCGGACCAACCGCCGCTTCCACTACGTCTCCAAGGGGCAGCTTGCCGCCCGCCTGTCGACGGCCTTTGACTCGGTCACGCTCTACGGTCGTGACCCCGACCGGCGGCTCGATATCTGGGGCAAGGTTGGCAACTCGGGCGTGAGCGTCGCAACCCTCGACGACGCCAAGCGGCTCTACTCGGGCTTCGACCTCGGCGCGCCGACCACCAGCGTCTCGATGACCATCAACGGCCCCGCGCCCATCATCCTCGCGATGTATTGCAACGTGGCGATCGACCAGGCGGTCGAGAAACGGCTCGCTGCGACCGGTCGCCTCGAAGAGGTCGTTGCGCGGCTCGATCGTGAAGGGCGGCGTGCCCCCTACCGGGCTGCATCGCTCCCTGAGGGCCACAACGGGCTCGGCCTCGCGCTGCTCGGTCTTTCGGGCGACGAGGTGCTCTCCGCAGAGGAGTATGCAGAGGTGAAGGCCTCGACGCTCCGGCAGATTCGGGGCACCGTGCAGGCCGACATCCTCAAGGAGGACCAGGCGCAGAACACCTGCATCTTCTCGACCGACTTCTCGCTCAAGCTGATGGGCGATATTCAAGCCTACTTCGTCGAGAAGCAGGTTCAGAACTTCTACTCGGTCTCCATCTCGGGCTACCACATCGCCGAGGCAGGAGCGAACCCCGTCACGCAGTTAGCCTTCACGCTCGCGAACGGCTTCACCTTCGTGGAGTACTACCTCTCGCGCGGCATGAAGATTGACGACTTCGCCCGCAACCTGAGCTTCTTCTTCAGCAACGGACTCGACGCCGAGTATGCGGTCATCGGCCGGGTGGCGCGCCGCATCTGGGCCATCGCGATGCGCGAGAAGTATGGCGCCAACGAGCGGAGCCAGCAGCTCAAGTATCACATCCAGACCTCGGGGCGGTCGCTGCATGA